>JBDKJZ010000129.1:0-11365 GCA_039796375.1 Pseudomonadota bacterium | reverse complement strand
GTCGCTTGCCAGTGCGCACGAGAAGCCGGTGCTTTGGGCGCAAAGTTGACCGGTGCGGGAGGCGGCGGATGTGTCATCGCGCTCTGCGACGAAGCCGGCCCTGAACCGATCCTAAGCGCCTGGCGACGCCTCGGCATCGAATGTTTCGAGACCCGAGTCGCCGCGCGAAACGAGCGCTGAAACACTTGCCCCTACCGGGACGGACCCAAGAGCACAGATGACGCAGACCGCCACCGCCACCGCGCACGCCAACATCGCACTCGCCAAATACTGGGGGAAAGCCGACACGACGGAGAACCTGCCGGCTGTACCCAGCTTGTCGTTGACTCTTGACGGACTACGCACTGAAACAACCGTCCGATTCGATTCGGCGCGCGCGACAGATGAGCTATGGCTAGACGAGCAGCTGGCCTCTGGGCGCCCGCTTGAGCGTGCCGTGGCGCTGCTGGACCGCGTGCGCCAACAAGCCGGCATTTCGCTCAGGGCTGAGGTCCGGAGCCGCAATTTCTTTCCGACAGCCGCGGGGCTCGCGTCCAGCGCTTCGGGTTTTGCGGCACTAGCGATTGCCGCTCGCGCGGCGGCGGGTCTACCCTTCGATGCTCAGGCAGCCAGCGCCCTGGCCCGACGCTCTTCGGCGTCCGCGGCGCGCTCGGTCTACGGTGGGTTCGCAGCGCTTGAGCTAGGGGCGCTTCACGCCGAGCGTGTCGCTAGCGGTGAGCAGTTTCCGCTTTCGTTGGTGGTAGCGGTGACCGAGCTCGGGCCGAAGTCCATCGGCTCCACCGAGGCGATGGAGCACACTCGCAAGACGAGCCCATACTACGACGCGTGGCTAAGCGCAGCGCCAACGCTTCACTCGCAAATGCGAACCGCCGTACTGAGCCAAGACTTCGAAAAACTAGGTCCGCTGCTCGAACAGAGCTGCCTCTTGATGCACGCCTCCATGTTGGGCGCGGCCCCTGCAGTCAGCTACTGGCGTCCCGCGAGCTTAGAAGCGATGCAGACCGTTCGGCAGCTGCGCGGCGCTGGCGTTCCCGCGTTCTTTACGATGGACGCCGGCCCCCATGTGAAGGTGATTACCCTTCCCACCCACACCGAGACCGTCGAGCTGGCGTTGAAAGCGACCCCGGGCGTGACGCGGGTGATCCGGTGCGCGCCGGGCCCGGACGCTAGCGTGCAATGCACCTGAACACGTCTGCCGCACCCGCCCGAGCCGCGGCGCCTGGCAAGGTCGTCATCTCTGGGGCGTATGTGGTGCTTGAGGGCGCACCGGCGATCGTCACAGCGGTGAATCGCTACGTGATAGCTGACGCCGGACGACCCGCAAGCTACCTGTCGCCCGAGGTGACCTGTGCGCTTGAGGTAGCCCCTTATGTGGGCTACGCCGCGCCCGACTACGATGTCAGCGCGCTGCGCGAAGAGGACCGTAAACTCGGTCTCGGCTCGAGCGCCGCGATTCTGTTGGCCAGCCTAGCTGCGCTTCCACCGAGTGATACGAGCAGCGCGGAAGGACTCCAGGCCTTGTTCGAGCACGCGTTGCTGGCTCATCGCCGAGCCCAAGGGGGGGGCAGCGGCATCGACGTCGCGGCGAGCACGTTCGGCGGCAGCTTACGTTTTCAGTTCGGCCCGGGAAGCGATGACTTGCCGCGCGTGACGCAGCTCAACTTGCCCCCCGGCTTGCACGTCGAGGTCTGGTCGAGCGACCGCGCCGCGAAGACCAGCGAGTTCTTGAAGAACGTGCGCGCCGCAAGAGCGCGGGCCCCAGAGCGCGTCGCGGAAATTTATTCTGCTCTGCGCTCTGCTTCTGAGGAAGCGTGTCGCGCTTGCGAACACGCTGACGCACAAGCGTTTGTTTCCGCATTGAAGGCTCAAGCCGCGGGCCTCTGCGCCCTCGGGCGAGCGGCGAGCATCCCGATTGTCACCACTGAGCTCGCCGAGCTCACCCGCCTGTCTGAGGACGACGGTGCGGCGCTCCTCCCGGCTGGCGCGGGCGGCGGAGACATCGCGCTGTGGGTTTCTACGGAGAAGCCGTCGACGAAGGTTCGATTCGCGCAACAGGCGCTTGCGCATGGCACGCTCGCGCTCGAGATGGGCGCTAAAGGTGTACATCGGCTCTAGCGTCCCATCAAGGGGTCGGGTTCACACGGCAGCCCCGCTGCGCCCGATCTGTAGTCGGCTAGCGGCCCCACTGAGTGGGTCCTTCGCGTAGCAAAGCGAGCCCCGCTGGTCCTCGCCGCTGCTCTTTTGTTGAGGCCGGACTCGAACCCCAGCGGCGCGCGAGGTATTGGGGCCCAGCGGCTCCTCGAACCCTTGCGGAGGGGCATCGCACGCGCTACGCGAGCTAAGATGCCGGTCTCTTCAAGAATCCCTGGGTTTTATCGCTTGCCGCTCGCGGAGCGGCGAGCCGTGATCGCCGCGGCTGCCGACGTCCCCCTGCACAGGCTCTCGCAGGTGATGGATGACGGGGGCATTGATCCGAACGCCGCAGACAAGATCGTGGAGAACGTGCTTGGCGTCTACGGGCTCCCTTTTGGCATCGCGCTGAACTTCCGGATTAACGACGAAGACCGCTTGCTCCCCATGGTGGTGGAGGAGCCGAGCGTCATTGCCGCGGCTTCCAACGCGGCCCGCATGGTACGGGAAGCGGGCGGCTTTCAGGCGATGATTGAAAGAGAGCTGATGACTGCCCAGGTGCAGCTCTTTGATGTGCCTGACGCTGAGCGCGCTCACCGCGCCCTTATCGAGGCGACTGAAGAGCTACTGGCACTGGGCCGCGATGCAGTCCCAAACTTGCTAAAGAGGGGCGGGGGTCCGCGGGAGCTCAGCGTGCGCCTGCTTGGGCAAGGCGTCGTGGTGGTGCATGTCCAGGTCGACTGCAAAGACGCGATGGGCGCAAACCTCGTGAACTCAGTCGCTGAAGCGATCGGGCCGCGCGCAGCCGCGCTCGCGGTCGGACAGCTTGGGCTGCGCATCCTGACTAACCTGTGTGATCAACGGCGCGTCAAGGTTTCGTGCCGAGTCAACGCGCATGCCCTGGTGATGGCGGCACGAAACGGCAGTGGCGGCACCCTCGAGTCCTGGGCGCCCGTGCCCGGGCACCAAGGCGAAGACGTCCTTGACGGAATCGTGCAGGCTTCGCGGTTTGCGGAGCTAGATCCGTATCGGGCGGCGACCCACAACAAGGGCATCATGAACGGCATCGACTCTGTCGTGATCGCGACAGGCAACGACTACCGCGCTGTTGAGGCTGGGGCACATGCGTACGCAGCGCAGGGGGGCCGCTACAAACCGCTAGCTGTGTGGACTAAACGCGACGGACAGCTGTACGGTGAGCTCGAAATGCCGCTGTCGCTCGGGATTGTCGGGGGCACACTTCGAGTGCACCCCACCGCCCGAATAGCGCTTGAGCTCGCGGCGGTAAAGTCAGCGGCAGACTTGGCTGCGCTCGCGGGGGCGGCCGGCCTAGCCTCAAACCTGGCCGCGCTGCGAGCGCTCGCGACCGAGGGGATCCAGCGTGGGCACATGTCGCTGCACGCCCGCAGCGTCGCTAGCGCCGCCGGAGCGCTCAACGACGAAGTCGAACGGGTCGCGCTTGCGCTTTGTCAGAGCGGACAAATCACCGTCGACAACGCCCGTGCTGTCTTGGGTCACCTTCGCCGAGTAGACTGAAGCCATGCGCGGTCGACTACGCAGGCTGCTTGGGAAGCTCGTGTGCTGCGTCTTGGCGCTCGGCTTGACCGCCTGCAGTGGCCAGCGCAAGTATACAGCTACCGTGCGCGTCTTTGACGGACGTGAAGTCAATGGTCGCCCAGTTCCAAGCGCCGCTTACGCGGCGTACCTCAAAGGCGCGCGTCTGGAGCAGCTAGGGCAAATCAGCGACGCGCTGAGCGCCTATCGAACGGCGCTTAGCTACGACGACGACAGCGTCGAGATCCAGACACGAATCGCGAGCCTAGTGTGTCGAACGGCACCCGCCGACGCGGACCCGGAGTTCGCCGACGCGATCAGTCGCGACACGGGATACGCGGATGCGTGGCAGGCTTGGTCTCGCTGTGCGCTTTCTCGCAAACGTCCCCGCGAGGCGCTGCACCTGGCGCGCGAAGCCCTGCGGATCGCCCCGTCGGACTTCGCCTCGACTGAAGTCCTGGTGGACGCGTTGCTCGCCCGCGGAGATGTGGCCGAAGCTCAGCGAGTCCTGTTGGGTTTTGTGGCGACATTCGAACAAGAGCCGCAGGCCTGGAGCCGGGTGCGCCAGTTCGCCGAAGCTCAGGGTCAAGCGGCTTGGGCAAGCGAGGCCAAAAGGCGCTATCAAGCGCTCCGGGCCGCGAACGGCTGCGCGAGCTGCAACGCAGATGAGCAGTCCGGTCGGTCTAGGCTGGTGGAACGACTGCGCAACGGTGATCTGATAGCGGCTCGCTCGATTTCCGTCGAACTACGCCTCCCCCCAACCCAGCTAGCAATCCTCGCGGCTGAGCTCGGCCAGTGGGAACTCGCGCTCAAACAAGCAGAATGGGTGCTCGCGATCGACCCGAGCGACAGCGACGCGCGTTTGGTAGCACTTGTCGCGGCCTACCGACTGGCTCGAACAGGTGAACCTAGCCGGCTCGGCGAGTCCGCGGAGAGAAGCCGCGTTTCGGCGCGTGCGGCAGCCCTCCTCGCGCGGCTCCTCCAGGAGCGCGCGGGGGACCCAGCCGCGGCTGCCCTGCTCGCGGCTTTGAAGCCTTAGGGAGCTGAAGGCGCTACGTGGTTCACTGGCGGTGCGGTTTCTTTTCGAAGCTTGACCAAAGCCGCCGCTAGCTCGGCGCCGTTGATCGGCATCTCGATTTCGACCTCGGCCGTCTTGGCTGGATCGATGGTCACCTGCTGGGAATGGGTCTGCCTGAACGCTGGGATCATCACGCTGAGCTTCACTGTGCCGGCTGGGATCCCGGTGATCTCAAAGCGCCCCAGCGTGTCCGTCACATCGGTCGTGGGGTAAGCCAGCACGAATACATCCGCTGTAGCGAACGGATGGGTTTGGTCTACTAGTCGGTATTGGCCCGGCTTCGGCGCGAGGAGGTCGACCGGGGGGCCACCAGGCAGCGCCACAAGCAAGACGCCCGAACTCACCCCAATCAGCTGCGGTATCACCGCCTCCGGACCTTTGTTCTTCACTTGGAGCAGCTGCCCGTAGGTATAGGCGATAGTCCTAGTCTCGAAGGAGCACTCGTCGCTGACAACCAAGTGCGCGGGGGTCTTTGCGGGGACCCAGCCATCAAACTCAGTGACAGCAACCAGTGCGTCAGCCAGCTCACGCTTCGGGCCTTCACGCAGGAGCTTCCCGTAGGTCTCTCGGGCTAACAGGCACTTGCCTAGCGGCAGCTCGGGGATCAGCTCGGGCGCGGCAGGAATAGCGTCACCGACCAAGCGAACAATACCTCTGACAGTCCCAGTCGGGCCCGTGTAGGGCTTGCGACCCGCCGGGTTGAGCACCTGATCGATGTCCGACTTTGGTAGCGGTTGTTTTTGAGGAGCGGCCTCTGAGGGCACTGCGTCCGCGCGGGACTCAGCCTCGTCAGGTACGGGTTTCGCGGGACACCCGACGCACAACAGGACGCCACTGGTCAGCGCGCTCAAGCGGAGGAAAGAGGTACTTGTTGGCACCAGCTGCGCATCGACGCTGAGCGCCCGGATGTCAACTCGAATACGCTCGGGTCCGCGGCCCCACGTGCGAAGAGCGCTGTTCGTCCGAGGGCAGCCGACTGGCTAACCGGCGCTTCGGGGGGTGACGCGCTCGGGAGTAGCCAGGTAGAGTCCGCTGGTGAGGCCTCCGCACCCCAAGACGTCGAATGCTCGGGCTGGCTTCTACTGGGCCGTCGGGTCTTTTCTGCTGCTCGCGAGTAGCCTGCTTGGCTGCGACCAGAAACCGCCACGCTCCGAACCCACCGGCCCGGCGCACGTGCTAGGGATGCCTCGAAAATATTCGCCGGGGGAATCCGCAACTACGCCGCATTTCACCTTGGAAGTGCTGCGCACCAAGCGCTGCAGCGTGGAACCCCACTTTCAGCCACCCCCTGGCGTCGAAAAGCTAGGGGTGGAGCTCACCGTCAGCGGGCTGAGCCAGGTCCAGGTGCCCGTCAACCCGTTCTACGCCACCCTCCGCGCCGAGGGCGGTGCCCGCTTCGAAGCGACCCTGCTCGGATGCACGCCTCAGCTCGAAGCCCGGCGCGTCACCGCCGGACAAAGCGTCACGGGCTGGATCACGTTTGATGTCCCCGAGGGCGCTGAGGCGCTGGAGTTCGTCTATAGCCCGGCGCTGATCGGCGCCCCGAACGACCCCGTAACGTTTACGCTCGCGCGGTGAACGCCGCGTTTCGCGACGATGTATGTGGTTTCCTCGTACGTCACGGGCCGGCGCGACTCAGCCGGAGAGTTCACCGATAGTTGTGCTTTGGCGGGGCTGGCATTAGTCTCCGGCTCGCTCGCTAAATGGGCGAGAACTGATGGGAGGATATTGAGTGTTTTGCCCTAACTGCGGTGCCCAGAACCCGGATACAGCAACGACCTGCCAGAAGTGCGGGTTCAACCTGAAAGGCAGCTCGGCGCCTAAGTTCAAAGGCACGATGCTGATGATGAACACCGCCGGAGTACCGGGTGCGCCCGGGGCTGCCCCCGCGGCCGTGCCGGGAACCCCCATGCCAGGTGCTCCGCCTCCTGCTGCTCCTCCACCGTCAGCCACCGACATGCGACCTAAGCTGAAGGGGACCATGATTGGAGTTGCGCCGCCTTCGGTTGGCGGCGTGGTCCCTCCCGGCCAGCCACCACCCTCGCCCGCGGGCTTTGGCGGGTCTCCTGCTGCGTTCGCCGGGCCGCCGGTTGGCGCTCCTTCAGCCGGCGTCAACCCCCTCGGGGGCACCATGGTAGCCACGTCACCTCCGCCCGGGCTCGGCGCACCTCCTCCGGGCCAGTACGGCGCTCCCCCGCCCGGTGCTCCGCCGGGTCAATACGGCGCTCCCCCTCCCCAGGGTCACCACGGCGCTCCGCCGCCCCAGGGTCACCACGGCGCTCCCCCCCCCGGCGCTCCGCCGGGTCAATACGGCGCTCCCCCTCCCGGTGCTCCGCCGCCGCAGGGTCAATACGGCGCCCCCCCCCCGGGTGCTCCGCCAGGTCAGTACGGCGCTCCGCCGCCGCAGGGTCAGTACGGCGGGCCACCTCCCGGCGCTCCTCCGGGTCAGTTCGGCGGGCCACCTCCGGGTCAGTTCGGCGGGCCACCTCCGGGCCAGTACGGCGGGCCACCTCCGGGCCAGTACGGCGGGCCCCCTCCCGGCGCTCCTCCGGGTCAGTTCGGCGCGGCCCCCCCCGGTGCTGCTCCCTTGGGGCAATACTACTCGCCCCCTGTGACGGCTGGGGCGGCACGGTCCGGAATCTTCGAAGAGAAGTCCCCCATCGCGGTGTTCTTCCTCACGATGTTCACCTGCGGCATCTACGCGTTTTTCTGGTACGCCGGCACAGCAAAACAGATGGAAGCTCGCGGCGCTGAAATCGGCCCGGTGTGGCACCTTTTCATCCCGATTCTGAATATCATCTGGTTCTGGAAATGGTGCCAGGCGCTTGAGAAGGTCTCCAACGGCGAACTTGCAGCCGGCACGAACCTGCTCAAGCTGTGGCTCCTCGGCGGGATCGGCATGGCGATGCTGCAGAGCCGCATGAACACGCTTTAGACACCCGCTTGACCCCTCCGTACCCACGCGAGCCAGTCCCCCCCGGATTGGCTCGCCGCGTTTTGTGGCTGGCCGCCCTCCTCGCTATATTACTGGCGCTGACACAATGGCCGTACACCGTGTGTCCCTTTGCAAACCTGAGCGGCTACCCCTGCCCCGGCTGCGGAATGACTCGCGCGGGTCTCGCGCTGGTCTGCGGGGATTTTAAACACGCGCTCCACCATCACCCGCTCAGCTTCATCGGGGTGCCGCTCGTGATGTTGTGGGGCGTTCACGCCAGTCTTCTATTTTTGTTTGGGCGCTCGCTTCGTCTGCTCGATGTTGCCGGGCAACAGCTCACTAGCGCGCGCTTCGCGTGGCTGTGGTGGGGCCTACTTGCGCTGCTGCTCGGCGTTTGGGTCGCCCGCTTCTACGGCGCTTTCGGTGGTCCCGCGACGCTTCACCTAACCCCCGCGGCGCCCAGGTTGTTCGAGCGGGCTCAAGAGTAGCGCCCGTGGGTCTCGCGGGGGCTGAGCGTGACGCAAGACTGAAGACCAGCCCCACAGGACGCCCGAGGCGCTAGGGTCAAGAGTCTCCTACAGAACCTTGGGAGCGTTGAGTCGCTACCGAAGTCGGTTGATAGATCGGATGATTCGCATTGTGCGACAACCGACTTCGGGGGAGCGGTCACGCGACCCTACAAAGTCACCTGCCAGTGGGAAACAGGAGACTGTTACGACAGGGCCGACTTTAGAGTCCAGCCGTTCAACGCCCGCATCGCCTACGAGCGGCGGCAGCCCGTACCCGGGAAACCGGAGCTCGATGCGCTCAAATTATTCGGTTAGGGTCTAGGTTTCAACGCCGGAGGCAACGACGACGGGAGCGGATGGAGACAGCGTGTGGGCACCCCGGCTACGGGAAGTGACAGAAACGCTATTTGTCACCTATGGAATCAACCATTCCGGAAGCGAAGACTGCTCCAGCACGGCGGGTGGTATTACCGCCTATGGCCATTCCGGCTTCGCTATCGCCAAGTTAATTTTCGAGCGGGAGCGGGTTAAGGATTTCACAAGAACAGGCGACGTCAACTCGGGCCGATTCAAGTGTTTCACCTCAACACAACAGGGCGACGGAGGCGACACTGCCAGATACTGGGTGTGCGACAACGGCGACCGCTTCTCGCGGTGGAGTAGCAGCATCGCTTGGTAGCCCCCTAGAGAAACGTACCGACCAGGGAACGTGGCGCCGCGCGGTCCGGCGCTATAAGGTTTAACGGGGCCGCGAGGCGGGCGCGGCACAGACCTTCGCTGGCCGGTACGAGTCGCCCCGCCGCCCCCGCCCAGTCCGCAAAAGTTTCCGGACTGGTGAACAGGGAGCCGCGCCCGCATCAGAAGGGCTCAGAAGAAGGCGCATGCGCTGGACATCCGTTTGACGGTCCGCTATGCGCTCTGCCTGGGGCCCTATGAAGAGTCACGCCACACGTCGACGCTTACGGCTGGTCGGCATAGGAGTAGCGCTCGTGGGAGTGCTGTTGTTTCAGGCTGCCACAGCGACCTTGCTAGTTGAGCACTACCCCGCGTTCCTCTATCCTCCATTCGCTAGGGACAAGGGGGAAAAAGGGAATCTCGACATCCTCGTGCCGGAGTTCGAAGTGGAGTGGACGAACGGCAGTCGGAGCCAAGTGCGACTCGATGAGCTCTTTGCCGGTGTCCCCGCAAACCTAGGGCTCGTGCTCGCGAAGTCTGTGTTGCTCAGTTATGGGAAGCGGGAGGGGGAAGTCCTGCGTAACATGAAGCCCGGGCTAAAGACGACCTTGGTTGTGTTGCGCGGAAAGCTTCACCGCGGGAGAAGCAAGCTTGGTTCGGAGCTCGATCCGGAGCTCCGCATTTGGTTGGCCAAAAATCTTGCTCGGACCTCCGGCGGCAAGCAGCCTACCAAGCTTGACGTGCGCTGGTGGAGTCGCGTGTATCTACCATCGGATCCTCCGGAGCTAGTCACTGAACACTTGATTGACGAAATGACATGCGATTTATCGAACGCAACCTGAAGCATTTCGAGCGCTGGCTGCTGATTGAGTACCGGACTCCGCGTTCCTCGATCGAGTTCTGCCGCGTGCTATTCGCGTTGTACTTCCTGGCGGTGGGAGCCCACGACTTCTCTTGGGTCGGTGAGCTGCCGGACGAGTTGTACTATCCGCCCCCGGGCGTGATGTCCGCGTTCAGCGAATTCCCGAGTTCTGGTTTCATGGTGGGCATTCGCGTTGCGATGGTCGCGAGCGCGATCCTCATGCTGTTTGGAGTGCACACCGCGTGGGCGTCCTTGGGCTTGGGGCTAGGATTGATGCTGAGCTACGGAGCCGCCTACTCAGTCGGCAAGGTGACTCACAATATTCTCTACGTTGTCGCGCCGATTTTTATGGCCCTGATTCCTTGGGGGCCATCCGCCAAGAAGACCCCGTGGCGCCCTCGATTCTGGCCACTCAGCGTGTTCGCCGCACTGTTTGCTTATTTGATGCTGACGGCAGCTGTTCCAAAACTTTTGTTCGGTTGGCTGAGCACAGACAGCAGTGCGGTGTATGCCTACGCCGTGGAGGCTCAGCTCCTGCGGGACCCCGTGGCACCTCGGTGGCTCACCCGGGCAATTCCGTGGGAGCTAGTCGACTGGGCGACCATCGTGTTCGAATTCGCTTTGCTAGCCTGCCTGCCACGCGCGTCAGCTTTTCGAGCTATTTGTGCAGTTTCGGCGGTGTTTCATCTGATGGTGTTTTTGCTACTGGATATCTCCTTCGCGACAAATCTCGTGGCCTACGCGCTGTTCTTTGACTGGTCGCGCCCGTTGATGCGGCTTCAGGGTGCCGAGCTTTGGGGAGCGGTGCGACGCGCCCGCCTCACTTTTCGGTGGTGGTATGCGCCCTTAGCGGCCGCCTTGTATGTGCTTCTCTTCCCAGAGGCTCCACTCAACATGCTCCTGCATGCGTTAGGCGTCAGAGACCGTGTTCCCCTGTTCGCGACCGCCGCCGACCTGCTCCTGATCGTTACGGGCGGACTTGCAGGCGCAGCCTATCTCGGGTACCGAGGCTACGTGGGCCTAGCAGGTCAGTCCCGAGCCCCGCGTACCGGATAAACCCCACGCCGCCACGCGTATCTGATACCCGCCAACCTCGCCCCGGCCAACCCGAATCAACTATGCGCGCGCTCTCTATAACCGCAGGCGAGAATCATTTTGACCGCAAACGGGTGATTCTCTGGGCAGGCGCGCTGTTGGTGCTCTCACTCGTCCATCGCGTGACCGACCTGGACACCTTCGTGAACGTCGATGCCTATGGCTTCTGGTTCGAGCGCACCGCGGCGTTCTGGACGGCTGTCGAAGCGGGCGACTGGAAAGGCACGTTTCAGAGTCCGCATCCCGGCGTCCCCGTGATGTGGCTGAGCGGCGCAGGCTTGAAACTCGCCAACCAGCTGACGGGCAAAGCTACCGTTGAGGCCCTGATCCCGTCAGCCCTGCCGCTGGCGGTGCTCAATAGCTTTCTGGCTCCAGGAACCTTCCTGCTGTTGCTTCGCCTGTGCGGGCGAAGCGCGGGCTGGTTTGCGCTTATGGCAGGCCTATTGATGGCCTTCGAGCCACAGTTTGTGGCTCATTCACGGTATTTTCATCTCGACATGACGGCGACAACGCTGTCCTGGTTCGCG
>JBDKJZ010000128.1:0-11375 GCA_039796375.1 Pseudomonadota bacterium | reverse complement strand
GTTGACAAATCTCGATACCCACCGTCTTTTGACCCTCGAGACGGAGCGGGTTCATCGAATTGGCGAGGTAGATCAGCCCCTCTTCCGCAAGCTGCGCGATGATTTCCATGCAGCCGTCAAAGTCGGTATCGAGTCCCAGAACGAGCGCACCGTGGGCGATCGGTTGTAACAGCTGCCCAGTGGAAATCTTTCCGCGTGGGAGCAGCACGACTACAGGCAACCCTGCCGCTGCGCCATAGGCCGCCAACGAAGCGCTGGTATCACCGGTCGATGCGCACGCAATCGCCTTGACTTTGAGGCCGTCGCGGATCGCCTGGCGAACAACGCTGACTAGGACGGTCATCCCCAAGTCTTTGAACGAGCCGGTGTGGCTGTTGCCACACAACTTCACCCAAAGGTCGGGAAGGCCGAGCTGACGCCCAAAGCGCTCGGCCCAAAACAGGTTTGACTGCCCCTCGCTCATCGAGACGATCATCTCGTTGTCGACATTCGGCATCACCCATTCGCGCTTGCCCCACACGCCCGAGCCGTAGGGCCACTGTGTGCCCCCAAATCGCTCGTCGAAGAGCCGCATCCAAGCAGCGCCACTACGGTCCTTGAGCGCCTCGACATCATGCTGAACCATGAGCAATCCCGAGCACTTCGGGCAGCGGTACATCGGGGTCGTCACAGGCCAGTGGCCCTCGCACCCGGCAAGGCAGGTAAACGCAGCTGAGTAGTTCACGGGGCGGACTATATCTGTCTGTGTTGGGACGTCGACCGCAAAGCGCTACCGACCGCCGTCGCTCCGAAAACTGGGCCAGACGTCGCGAGGTGGGCATTGCTGCTCGCCTATGCTGAGATGTCCCTGCGCACGCCAGTCGGGACTGGGTCTGTTGTTGCTATTGGCTGGTACGCTAGGCTGCGAGCAAGTCGACCACGATCTTCTCCGAGTGTCTCCGCCCCCGCGCCTGGCGGCGGAAGCACAGCTGCCAGAACGGCCTCTGAACCTGGTGCCCGCGCCTGGAAGCCTCGTACAGGTCACGCTGCGCGGCACCGGCACCGAAGCCCACATAGACCTCTCCTCGGTTCGTGGTACAATCACGCTATCCCCGCGGAACCTCAACCTCCTCCGAGGGGAGCTTCGTGTGAGTCTTGACGATTTGAACGTGACCAGCGGAACCACTCAATCCAGCGCCCTTCTAGAGCTCCTTCGACCCGCCACCAGCCCGAGCGAGAAGCACAGCGATCGCAGCCGGATCGCGCGCTTCAATATCCGAGAGGTCTTGAGCGCTGATCCAAGCGCGCTTCACCTCGCGCCGCCGAAGCTCACGCGTGGAGAGCTCGTTCTCGAAGCCCGGCTGGTCGTACGCGGCGACCTGGAGCTGTCCGGGATCCGCAGCGAGCTCGATGTCGAAGTCCAGCTGACGTGCCCCGCTACTGACGCGGGCCCCGACCTAAAGCGGCTGGTGCTGAGCACAAGCCGCACAATTGAGCTGCCCCTCGGAGTTCACGGTCTCCTCGCGCCCCGTCCCACCCACCGGGCCCCGAGGGATGACATCGCCGGGCCGGAAGCCCCATTTCCGGCTTCGCTACGCAGCGGTCAGGCCAGATTGTTGCTACCGCTGCTGGCCACCGAGGAGTAATCGCTGCAGAATTGACGCCCGTGCTGGTCGAGAGTCCCCTGGACAAAAGCGGCCTTCGCGCCGTGGATGCCTGCTTGAGCGAAGGCGATCTCGCTCGAGCTCAGTCGTTGCTTTCGCACGCGGGAGCAAACCCGGAGCACGAGGTCGCCACGACCTATCTCGCGACTCGCCTCCTCTACCTGCGCGACCGACTCGATCCGGAGCGGGTGGTTCAAAGACTGCGTGAGTTGCTCGCGCGCGCTCCAGCGTTCCCAGAAGCGGAGAGCTTGCTGCGGTTGGCTGAGACCGGGATTGTGGGCTCCCAGTCGTTCTCGGCGCTGACCGCGGCGTGCCGAACGCTCCCCGAGGGCCCACCTCTGAACCCGCCCCTCAGCTCACCTCGGCCTGCTGACGCCGAGGTGCGAAAGGTCGAAGTCGACACTCGCCGCGATTCGGTGCCCCGATCAGTCAGCACCCGACCGGGATCCTCGCTGCCCCCCGCATCGCTTCGCGAACGCCAATCGAAACCCGCAGGGCGATACGCGTTCGGTGAGAAACATACAGAATCGAACCCGCCGCGTTCCACAGGCAGCTCGGCACCGGGTAAGTCTCAGAGCGTTTCCGTTACGATTCCTCCCGCTCCCGCCTTGCCCCGTGAACTGCCTGATGGGAATTCGAACGGACCGCACCACCGGAGGTCATCGCCGCCTCCTGGTCAGCGAGTCTCAGTCACGCCGGACGCGGGACGCTACGCGCTGTCCGTGCCGCCCGACCCGCAGCGCGTCTCGCCCCCGCCTGGACAACAGCTAGCGACGGGATCCCGCGCTTCAGCTCCACCGAGGATCCCACCAAAACCCTTTGCTGTCCCGAAACCCAGCCTTCCCGCAGCGGCTCCGGGCGCTCTGATCCACAACGAATCCCGTGGCACATGGACCGATACGCTCTGGCCAGACGTGGAAAAAGAACTGTGCGCGGGGAATCACGACGCCGCGAGCATGTACCTGGACAACGCGGCTGGTGACTCGTTCTTGCAGACGGGAAGAGGCCCCGTGGAGGCGCTCGTCGAGGAGGCCGCAAAGAACGATTTCTCAGCCCTGGCCACTCAGGCCGCGAGCCTGCTGACCACAACGTACATCACCCACCACTTCGCCCCCTTTGACCAGTCCTTGAGTAGCCTCGCGCGCGTCGAGTGGGCCCTGGAAGTCACTTTCGGGTTTGACTCCGGGAAGCCTGTTGGCGCCGACGGGCAGGCTCTCTGGTTGCTGCTGGGCGCTTATATTGGCGAGACACTGGTCCACACCCACCAGGGCCTCTGGGAAACAGGGGACTTCGTGCCTGACGCCCCAGACGCTTGCGCGCTGCGAGTGCGAGCTGGAGGCCACGTCTGGTACCCATTTCTGATAGCGGAGCAGCGTCTCCGCCCAGGCGGACAGGTGCCTATCACTGGGAACCTCGGGCCGAACCTCGCGATACCTGGGACTCGCCCCTGGTTCGCTCAGCGACCCTGCAAGCGACCGTTGCCGCAACTCTGGCCGCAGGCCCCGACGGCCCAGCGCATTTCGGAACTCGGGGTTGCTGTCAGTACTTCTGTGCTGAGCGCAGCCTGCTTCCAACGTGCTGGGACCGCGCTCGATCTTTCTGAGGATAGCTTGCTCGCGCTAGATGCCTTGGTCGACGCGCTCGTGGACTCGGCGGTTCCCCTAACAGGACGCGAGCCCTGGCTGCAACGACTGGCGGTGCTTGTCGGGGCTTACGCGGGCGAGGTTCTGAGGCACCAAGTCGGCGGCGATTGGGATCTGTTGAACAGTGCCCTGCCCTCTGAGCGCTACGTCCTGAGACTGCCCAACGGCCTCGAGGTGACTCCTGCCGCCAACCTGGTCGCTCGAGCCGTGGCACGCAAGGGCTCCCAATTGCACGCGTATTTGCAGACGATGCAGCGGCGATTCGGCGATCCGGCGCTGCTGTGAGCGCACATCCAGCTCCCTTCCACCTGCGCTCGCACGCGAAAACAGGCTGACCAGCTGCTGGCGAAGCTAGCCTGGGAGCACCGAGCGCACTAGACTGGGGCCAAGTGACAACCCTAGCCGACAGACCGACGATTCCGTTCAACGGCGGCGATTTGATTGCCGGTAAGTACCGGGTCGATCGCATCTTGGGCGCGGGCGGGATGGGTGTGGTCGTCGCCGCGACGCACGTTGATCTGGACCGCCCGGTTGCGGTGAAGTTGATCCGCGAAGAACTCGCTTCCGACCCTGGCGTGGTGGAACGCCTGATGCTTGAGGCGCGATCGGCAGCCAAAATCAAGAGCGACCACGTGGGCCGCGTGCTTGACGTGGGCAAGCTCGACAACGGTGTTCCGTACATCGTGATGGAGTTTCTGCAGGGCATGGACCTCTGTCAGATGCTGGAGCAAACGGGTCCGTTGTCTGTCATGGACGCGGTTGACTTCGTGCTTCAGGCCTGCGAGGCGCTCGCTGAGGCCCACCTAGCCAACATCGTCCACAGAGACCTCAAGCCTGAAAACCTGTTCGTGACCCGGCTGCCCGACGGTAGCGCTCACATCAAGGTGTTGGATTTCGGAATTTCAAAACAGCTCGGCGACACCTCTCGTCGGCAACTCACCAACCCAAGCTCTGCGGTGGGCTCGCCGCAGTACATGGCTCCTGAGCAGATGCAGGCTAGGGAAGTCGATCTCAGGGTCGATATCTGGGCGCTCGGTGCGATCCTCTACGAGCTGCTCAGCAACCACCCAGCTTTCGAAGGCAGCACGTTGCCCGAAGTCTGTATTAAGGTTATGGGCCAGGAACCCCCGCAGCTTAGCGTGTACGTCCCCCACATCCCTGACGCGCTGCAGGAAATCGTGACGCGCTGCCTCACCAAGGATCCCGACAAGCGCTACGCCGGCATTGGCGAGCTGGTGGACGATCTGGTTCGTTTCGGTTCGGCCCGCAGCGCGCAGTCGCGCAACCGCATCGCAGGAGTGCTGGGCGGCGGGACAGCCAGTGGCTTCACTCCTGCTGCTCGGGAGCTCGGGCGACTCGGCGCCGGCGCTACTGCGGTTGCGACCACCCCCGGCAGTGGTCTCTCGGTCAGTGTCGCCCAAACTGCTGAATGGATCCAGGGGCAGACCACGCCCGGTCGCCAGGTCTCAAGGTGGCCGGTGTACCTCGGAATGGTCGGGGTCGTGCTGGTGGGCGTTGGTTTGTGGCTGTTCACGCAGAACGCCATGAATGAGGTTGAGCGGGCTCCAGAACCAGCCCTAGCTGGCACCGGTCCTATAGCGCCGAACGCCGAACTCAGCGTTCCGCCCGCGCACGCGCTGCCATCAGCGCTACCAGCAGAGCTCGCGACGGCGGAAGGCACCGCGACCGGCACGCCGCCTGAGGTCTTGCCAGTGCTCGAGCAGGAGCCCGAGGCGCCGGCTCCAACGAGTGAACGCCCTTTGAGCCGAACCGCAAAGGCTAAACCCAAGGCGCCTAGCAAATCGACCGGCGAAGTGTCGCCCCCTTCCAACGCGTGGGATACAGGAAACTTCGGCGGCCGGAGGTGAGCAGCGAGCCTCTGAAGCCGCCCACGCGCCAACGGACGGTCAAAGCACACTCATCGATTCAGGTATGCGCCGAGCGCTTCCAGCAGCGAGTCGATTTCTTCGTCGGTCCCAACTGAGATGCGCAGCGCGTCGTCCAGCAGGCGCAGCTTGAAGTAACGTACCAATATATTGCGCGCTTTAAGGAACTGATACGCCGCCTCCGCGTGAGCGCTGTCTCGCATGCGCACGAGAACGAAGTTTGCCTCGGAAGGCAGCACCCAGAGCCCCATAAGTGCAAGCGAGCTGGACAGCCGTTCCCGAGTAGCTCGGACCTTGGCGACGTTGCTCTCAGTCCACGCGGGATCACGCAGGGCCGCGGCACCGGCGACCAGTGCCAGGCGATCGAGGTTGTAGCTGTCCTTAACCTTCGACAAGCCTAAGACGATTTCTTCGCTCGCGAACAGCAGCCCTAGCCGCATACCTGCGAGGCTATAGCTCTTCGAGAACGTGCGCACCACCACGACGTTCGGCAACTCGCCCACGAGCTTGAGCGAGTTCACTTGCGCGAAGTCAGCGTAGGCTTCGTCGATCACGAGTACTCCTCGCGTGAGACTCTCCGCTAGCGCACGAAGTCTTTCCGTACGATGACGTATCCCGGAAGGAGCGTTCGGACAGGCAACGAGGACCAGGCGTGCGTCACTCCCAAATAGCGCCTCCGGCAGCTCGAAGTCTTCCCCGAAATCACAGGTCTCGATCTGAGCCCCTTGAGCCTCCGCCAGGGTTTCGTAGAGGCTGTAGTTGGGGTACGGGTAGACTATCTTGTCGCCGGGATCGACCATGGCGCGAAAGAGCAGCGCCAACAGTTCGTCAGATCCGTTGCCTGCTAGTACTTGCGATAGGGTCAACCCAAAGCGCTCCGCGGCGGCCGATCGGAGATCCCTAGCCGCCGGATCACTGTACAGACGCAACCTGTGAGCCCCATCACGGAGCTCTTGCTCGATGGCTTCGGACACCCTGGGGCTAGGTGAATACGGGTTTTCGTTCGTATTCAACTTGATCACACGCTCAGCCGCGGACGGCTGCTCGCCGGGAACGTAGCCGTGCATGCGCTGAACATTTTGGCGGAAATAGCTCACTCTGGGCTCACCTTCTTAACTCCGAGCTTCCCATAGCCCCAAACGGCCCGTCCGCCAAGCCTGACGAACCGGAGCCACGAAGGCTAATAACGCAGAAATAGGGTTCCCACGGAACCGGCTTCCTGGGACAAACCACCACGGAACAATGGATGTCACGGTACTCGACCTCGGCTCGAACAGCTTTCAGCTGCTTCAGGCTCGCTGCTCCGCCAATGGCGAGGTCGAGGCGCTATTTCGCCGTGCTGAGTACATGGAAGGCGGAGTTTTGTGCAGTGGCTAGATGCGATGTTGGGGTTCACGCGCAGCTCTCCCGTGCTTCCTGACAACAGGGGGCCGCTTGTATTGCTTACGCGCACAAGCGGCAAGGGGCGGACCTAGGAGCGTGCGGTGCTCGCACGACTCACCAACAACGCACGGACGTAGAAGTCTCGACACGTACCCGCGGGCCCCAATTCCAAGCTAGTCGCATCGTGCTCATCGTTGATCGCACTCTGACTGTAATTTCGCCGCACGCCAACCGAGGGTATAGCCTTCAAGCTTCTCCAGACCTCGTGCGATCGTCAGCCAACCTGGGTCTGGAGCGTACTTGATGTGGCCTCCGAGCGCAGCGACCGCCAAGAGGACATCCCGTGCGGTCGGATCTTTGGGTAGCTCGCGACGGCCCAACACTCTCAGTACTTGGATCTGTTCTTCTGTGACGACTGTGCTTGCTGGAGAATCGGGCTTATCGCGTGCCTGGGTTCGGAGCAGAAGCACGTTGTACGCTAGGGGTGCTAAGACCGCGAGCGCATTGACCAGGCTTTCGTAGTCGTGCAACTGGCGCTTCTCAAACGCGCAGCCCGTCTTTAGCGCTTTGAAGTACTCTTCGATTGTCCATCGTGCGCGGTAGTGGTCGACGATCGCAGACACTTCTGCTTCGGTGGAAATCGGTTCGTTCGTGCAGAGAAACCACTCTATGGGTTCAGCCCCATCGGGGGGTGACGGCTCCCATGCGCGAACGACGTTGACCTCGACCGTCTTGGGTAACGCTGACAAGCGTTGTCTGGTCTCAGGGGTACTTGCCCCTTGTTGCCCCAGCACGATCCGCGCGGAGGCAATATGAAGTACTGCGTCGCGCTCCTCACGAGGAGGATGGATCCTTCTATTCTCTGGGTTGGCTTCTCGCTTACGCCGACCAATGCGAGTTTCGCGCACGGTCACCTGATTGATATCGGCGAATACGTCTCGAAGGCGCGCGCGAGAGCCATCTTCGCCGCTCAGCGTATATCGGTTGCTCGTGCGCACGACGAAGCGATGTTTCTCTGCAATAAAGCCGCAAATGTTTTCGAATGCTTGGGCACCACGGTCCGCAAGATGAATCGGTCTTCTGTGTTCGAGAAGGGCAGACGTAGCACGCACTTGCCTGAGCCAGTACGACTGCTCCGGACCATCAGACTCTCCTCGCTCCCAGGTCTCAACCCCCGCCAGACCGAGCGGCTTGCAAGTGCCATCGGCGGACAAAACGAGGGAAAAGTGTCCGCAAAATCCGGGATGCCCGTCACCGTTGGGACGTTTTCCGAAGCGCCGCTTGCCATCGCTGCTATACGAAAACCAGGTCTGGTCGTGCGCCACCAGGACCGTCGGCTCGCTGTCGGCCCGCTGCTTCGTCGCCTGAAAGTGTGGCGCCAAGATCGCCTCCGGCGTCACAAGCGGATTCGAGAAGAATCGGTACGCACCCTCTAGCTGCGCGGAGCAAAGCACAGAGGGAAAACTCGCCGATGGGTCAGTTGCGACTGCTCGGACCAATGTTTCCAAGCGCCTGGTCAGGCGCTCGTCGCGAAAGTTCCCGGCCGCAACTTCAGTCGCAATGGCGTCCACATCGATTCTATCCATGGTTCACTTGAACCACGAACGCGACGTCTACATCGAGTGCAACCTGCACGCGTTTTACCTAGATATTTCTCCACGGTAACTATCCCGTGGTGCGACCACGATCATTTTGAGACTGGAATCCATGTCCCTGTGTTGAACCATGAGGCATCGTGAACTATCCGCGAAGACCTGGTGCGGCGGGTCCTGACGCGCCCGTTCAGTGATGGGACGTTCGCTCTAGAGCTCGACCCGCTGCCCACTTTTTCTCCGCTGGCGATATCTGTGCATCCTCCCCGCTTCAAGTACCAAGTACGGTCAGGTAGGCGGGAGTCCTGGCAGCGGCGAGCACGTGGCGCTCCCGCGTCGTCCCGACACCCCTGTGCGGCGGACGGTTGAAGCTCGGAGCCGTCGTCGTCACCAGCGCCGGCATCGAGCGCACCCTCACGTGGCGTAGCGAGGCGCGCTCCGCCGGACTTTCTGCGTGCGGTTCAGCGGCACGCCGTCTACCGTCTGATCTGCCCCTCACAGGCTCGGCAGACAACCTTTTCCCGCTGGTACTCAATGACCTCGATCTTCGACGGCGTGTACTCAATAGCCAGAGTGCGCACATGACCCAACGTGCACCGAACCCCACCGCAGAGGCTGCGCGTTACTTCCCCTTGTCGTGCTCATCCCCGTCGCCCTCTTTGTGATCGTGCCCGTCCTTGTGGTCATGCCCAGGCTTGTGATCGTGGTCGTCGCCTTTCTTGTGTTTGTCATCCGTTGCGGCGGGTTTTGTCTTGCCGCACGCGGGAAGGATAGAGAGGGCAAGTGCCAGGGTGAGCCATCGACGTTTCATGCGTAGGCCTTTCATGTAAATATTGTTCTGCTGTTGTGAAATAGTGTGCACTTTGTTGTGGCTCTGCTTACTCCGTCTCCGTTGCTAAGACGAGGTCGGTGT
The DNA here is from genome assembly GCA_039796375.1 of Pseudomonadota bacterium. Classification (GTDB taxonomy): domain Bacteria; phylum Myxococcota_A; class Polyangia; order Polyangiales; family Polyangiaceae; genus SZUA-265. Next base: position 2,315 of record JBDKJZ010000128.1, on the reverse strand, counting down.
CCCGGTGCAGCAAACGATAGAGAACAGGAAGGACCAGCAAGGTGAGCGCCGTAGACGACAAGATGCCTCCGATGACAACCGTCGCTAGCGGGCGCTGCACCTCTGAGCCGGTGCCGGTCGCAAGCGCCATGGGTATGAACCCCAAGGCCGCAACCAGCGCGGTCATGAGCACGGGGCGGAGCCTCGCGAGTGAGCCGCAATGGATGGCTTCGTCCAACCTAGTGCCCGTGCTGCGAAGGTTCTCGATGAAGGTGACCATCACCAAGCCGTTGAGCACCGCGACGCCGGACAGCGCGATGAACCCTATCGCCGCTGAGATGGACAAGGGTAGCTCGCGCGCGGCGAGCGCGACGATCCCACCGGTAAGCGCCAATGGCACTCCCGAAAAAATAAGCCCTGCGTTCCTCAATGTCCCGACCGAAAGGAACAACAAGCCAAAGATGAGCGCCAATGCTGCGGGAACCACTAGCATCAAGCGTTGACGCGCCGCGAGCAAGTTCTCGAACTGACCGCCCCACTCTGTCCAATAACCAGGGGGGAGTTTGACCTCAGCGTCGAGGCGCTCCTGGGCCTCGGTAACGAAGCCACCGAGATCACGACCGCGCACGTTGGCTTGCACCACCACGCGCCGCTTGCCGTTTTCGCGGCTCACCTGGTTGGGGCCCTCTTCGAGCGTAATCTTAGACACCGCTCCGAGGGGCACGAAGCGCTCGCCGGGCCCCTGTGATGGCTCATCTGACCGATCCCCGTCCATAGGAAGTGGAATGGGGAGACTCTCCAAGGCTTGGACGTCGCGACGAATTCGATCGGGTAAGCGCAGTACGAGCCGGAACCGGCGGTCGCCCTCCATCACTTCCCCCGCAGCGACCCCTCCCACCGCGGCGGCCACGATGTCCTGCACGTTCGACACGCTCAGGCCATAGCGAGCGATGAGGGATCGATCGATATCGATGGTCAATACTGGCAAGCCGGTGACCTGCTCGATCTTCACGTCGGCCGCCCCGGGAGTCTTGCGGAGGATGGCTCCGATCTTGGTGGCCTCCCGGAGCATAACATTGAGGTCGTCCCCGAAAACCTTCACCGCGACGTCACTTCGCACGCCAGAGATGAGCTCATTGAAGCGCAGCTCGATCGGCTGACTGATTTCGTAGTTTTGACCGGGCAGCTCCTCGAGCACCTTTTCGATCGCCTCGGCAAGCTCGGTTTGATTGCTCGCTTTGGTCCAGTTCTCCCTTGGTTTGAGCATCAAATAGGTGTCCGACACGTTGGGACCCATAGGATCGGTCGCGACTTCTGCCGTGCCCGTTCGCGCAAAAATATCCTCGATTTCGTCGGGGAACCGCTCCATCAGCACGCGCTCCAGCTTTTGTTGAAGCTCAACACTCAGGGTCAGGCTGATTGAGGGAATGCGCGCGGGCTGAATGGCGAGCGCGCCTTCGCTCAATTTGGGAGCAAACTCAGTGCCGAGGCGGGTCGCAAGAACGCCGGACAAAAAGACTAGCGCCGTAGCGCCAATGATGACGAGCTTCTTCCGTGCAAGGCAGAAATCGAGCGCAACCCGATAGGGCCGGAGTGCTAGCCGGAAGAGAAAACTCTCCTTCTCGGAAACCTTCCCTGTTAGCAGCAGGGCCACAAGCGCGGGAATGAAGGTCATCGACAAGATCGTCGCGCCAGCAAGGGCAAGGATCACGGTGAGCGCCATCGGGCGAAACATTTTCCCCTCAATACCGGTCAAGGTCAGGATGGGGATGTAAACAATGGCGATGATGATTTCGCCGAAGATCGTCGCCTTGCGCACTTCTTGGGAAGCCTCGTACGCAAGCGCGAAACGCTCCTTGGGGGTTAGCAACCGCCCCAGCTGGTGCTGTTGCTCGCCGAAGCGCCGGATGCAGTTCTCCACGATGATCACGCTGCCATCGACGATGAGCCCAAAATCGATAGCACCGAGACTCATCAGGTTGCCGCTGACGTTGAACTGGACCATGCCGGTGACGGCGATGAGCATAGAGAACGGAATCGCCAGCGCAGCAATGAGCGCCGCGCGGAAGTTCCCCAAGAGAAAGAACAACACCAACATGACCAAGAAGGCCCCTTCAAGCAGGCTCTTGGTAACAGTATGCAGTGTAGCGTCGACGAGATAGGTGCGGTCATAGACCGTCTTGGTGGTCACCCCGTCGGGCAATGATTTGTTGACTGTCTGCATGCGGGCGTCGACTCGCTGCGAGACCTCGCGACTGTTGCCACCGAGCAGCATAATCGCGGTGCCGATCACGACCTCTTTGCCGTCTCTGGTTGCCGCGCCTGTGCGGAGATCG
>JBDKJZ010000127.1:0-11391 GCA_039796375.1 Pseudomonadota bacterium | reverse complement strand
CGACCTCGGCTCGAACAGCTTTCAGCTGCTTCAGGCTCGCTGCTCCGCCAATGGCGAGGTCGAGGCGCTATTTCGCGGAGTCGAGTTCGTCGCACTCGCGACCTTGCTAACGCCCGAAGGCGACATCAAACCCAGAGGCTTCGAAATCGGTATCGCCGCCGTCCAGGAATTGTTGGCGGGCGCGCCTTCAAGCGCTCATCGCCAACCGCTGACGGCTGTTGCCACCAGCGCCGTCCGAGAAGCTAGCAACGGAGTCGAGTTCTTGGCGGCCGTTGAAGCGGCAACTGGCGTGGCCGCGCGAATCATTACCGGCGAACAGGAGGCACGCCTCTCTTACCTCGGTGCCGCTGCTGATTTCCCCAGTCAGGCGGCAAGAACTGCCGTTGTCGACCTCGGTGGTGGCTCGACACAGATTGCGGTCGGCGTAGGCCGACAGGTCGAAGACTTTGTGAGTATTCGGCTCGGGGTTTTGGCGCTAGTCGAACGACTCGCTGCCTCGCCAAATACTGCGAACATGGCACTCGAGCAGCTAGCCGTATACGTACGCCGAACGCTTGAGCCCAGCATCGCGAGCTTGGGAACAGCGCCCGAGACGCTGTTCTTCGCTTCCGGCTTGGCCCGCGTGATACATGATCTAGTGCACAGCTACGAAAACCTGGCCCCGGACGCTCCGATCCAAGGTCACACACTGCGCACGCTTATCCCGGTGTTTCTCGAAGCCACCCCGACGGAACTCGCGGAGCGCGGAGTGCCCGAGAAACGCCTTCAGAGCGTCGGCGCAACCGCAATCGTGCTTGACGTGATCGCCGACCTGCTGGGTTTCGATACGTTCTACGTCTCCGCATACGGTCTGCGCGAAGGCGCGGCAATCGCCAGCAAGGAACTTGGAACGCAACGCTGGCCGAGCCGCTAGGGATGAACGGAGACCAGGGTCCCGTCCCGTAGGGACATGGCGCCATGCCACTCCCGTGGAACATGGGGCTCGGTCCACTCGAAGAGCCACTGCGCATCCTGGGGGGAGAGATTGATACAGCCATGACTACGGGGCGTTCCGAAGCTGTCGTGCCAGTACGCGGCGTGTAGGGCGTACCCTGCGTTGAAGTACTGCACATAAGGGACGTCGCGCAGGTCAAACTCGTCACCTTCTTCATCACCCTTCATTTGAGTGCTGACGTGCTTGGTGTGGATCAAGTACTGACCCTGCACCGTCGAGTGAGTGGTCTCGGGCTCACCCAGCCCGTCCACACCCGTGGAGACCAGCGACGCGTAGACCGCATGCGTCCCCTCGTAGGCGACGAGAGTTTGTTTGAGGAGCGAAACATCGATCCAGGTCCGGCCCGCTGTCGCCCAACTCGGAGTCTTCTGTTGCGCTTCGATCAGGACAAGGAGACCGGAATCGAGGAGCCAGTGCCCGTCGCGGGTCTCGTGATAGACACGCCCGTCGATGCGCTCCTTCGACCCGGTCAGCTGAAACCCCTCGCGAAACTGGATCGGGCGCTCGGGCTCGAGCCCGCGCTGGACGTCACCACCGTAAAGGTACGCCTGGGAGCTGCGCACAAAAGCGACGGGGAGCTCAGCATTAGCACCGAGCACCAGACCCCGAAAAGTACTGGGCACCACACGCTTGAGGCCGGCAAGCGGCAAGACGTCGAAGTCCGTGCTTAGCCCGAAGTAGCGTCCATCGGACTCGAATAGCTCCAAGAACGCGAAGCCACCGTCCCGAACTGAACGTCCAGCGCGGATGCCTGTCGACGGACGGCGCTCCCCACTGGAACCCACTGAATAGCGCTGCCCTGCCAGGAATTCCGGCACAGCGCCGAGACTACTCGTCTTCCACTCCGGCGGAGGCACCTGGCCCACCCTTGACGGGTTAAGCGCTTCCTGTTCTTCCGATGTCGGAATCCCGTTGTAGATTGCCGTGGCTTGACTCGCGGCGCGTCCGTACTCGTACGGCAAGCCCTTGGCCCGCGCCGGTCGAACCCGGGCGATTTGAACAAGCGGATGCTGAGGGTCGAGACTCGCCGAGCGGCCTACACACACGAACCCTGCGGGTGCGACCCCGTAGAAACCCTCGGAACACCCCTTGCGAGCTGCGGGCTCTGCCTCTCGGGAAACCACCGCTCCACTGCGCAGGTATCCTATCTTCGTGGAGGAGAACGACGGCGCACTGTACACCGGAGTGTGAGCCGATGTCGAAACGAGGACCCGCTCTGCATCCCGCTCCAGAGGCGGGCTCTCTTCGCCCTCCGAAATCGACGGCACGGCTACCGCCGGTCCGGGGGCGGCAGTACTCCCAACAATCTCGAACAAACTCGGCTCCCCCGACGGCCCCGCGACCTCGGTGCGCGGCATCGCGGCAGAAGAGCGCGCCGGGACAGGAGGCGTTGGGGCTTGCCCGCCGGCTCGATCTAGGTCGCTCGGTATTGACCCCTCCAGAAAACCTCGCGGAAGCTCCATTTCCGGAGGCACTCCGCTCGGAAGCTCCGGAACGCACGCGCCCGCTAACGCCAAACAGCAGACTAGAGCTTCGTAGACCCGGGAACGGCGCATCCCTCAAGCGAAATCACGGACCGAGCGGTTTGGCCCAGTTTCTTACCCCTAGTTTCGCTAGAGCTTCTTGGACAACCCAACCAGGAAGACTTCGACGCTGGTGGTTCGCGTCCCTTTGGGCTTCACGACCTTGACCCGCGCGAAGGAGTTCGCGACGGCCTGGCGCGCCTGGTTGAAGTCCTGTCCCATGAAAAGCTTACCCACAAAATGGGACCCGGGCTTACCAAACCGCAATGCCACTTCCAAGGCAGCCTCAAAGAGGTTGTGGCTCCGGGCGGCGTTGGTGAACTTGTCACCGCCTGTCTTTGGCGCCATGTCGCTCAACACGACATCATAGGGAGCAAACCCGGCATGCAGCGATTCGTCCAAGGTGAACGCATCTGCCTGCACTACGGTCACCCAGTCAGCAAATCCCTGTTCGATCTCCTGAAGATCAATTGCCAAGACCCTGCCACCCGCCCCCACCTGGCGCGCGGCATACATGCTCCACGAGCCGGGCGCTGCGCCCAGATCTAAGACATGATCGCCTGGGCGGAGCAGGCTCGACTTTTCGTCGATCTCCTCAAGCTTGAACACGCTACGCGCGGGGTACCCTTGAGCGCGCGCAGCAATCGTCCTCGGGTCGACCCGTGAATAAGGATTCTGTCGGCTCACGACGCGGTTACTAGCACGCTTTTCGTCGCGACGTCTCGGTCACGCGGAGCGCAATCCCTCGGCGCTGGCACCCAGCTGAGTGCGCAGCTCTTGTTCACCGTCGCACCTGCCTCACTGAGCAAGCGCTCGAACGCGTCGCAAGAGGTTTGCCGGTGGTTGGTCACCGCCAGCAGTCGTCCCCCAGGCGCCAGCAATCCAATACATGCCTCCGCGAGTTCCCTGTACTGACGCGCCACGCTGAAGGTCTCTTTCCCGCGACTCGAGAAACTCGGTGGGTCAAGCACAATCCAGTCGTAGCGCTCACCGCGCCTGAGCGCTCGACCAAGCCATTCGAGCGCGTCGGCCTTCAGCAGCCGATGGGTCGCTTTTTCCTGACTGTTCAGCCCGATATTCGCGTCGAGGCGTCTGAGGGCTGTCGCTGAAGAGTCGATGCTGGTGACGGACGCCGCTCTTCCAGCAGCGGCGGCTACGCTGAAGGCCCCGGTGTAGCAAAACAAATTCAGCACTCGCCCGCCCGCACAGTGTTGCCGCAACAAGCTACGGCTGTCGCGCTGGTCTAGGAATATTCCGGTGGAGATCCCGTCGTCCAGGCGCACCTGCAGCGCGAGTCCGTTCTCGGTGACCTGGAGTTCGTTGGGAGCTGCTCGGCCGCGAATGGGGAGCCTCGGTGCGGACTTGTCCCGTGACGTCCTCCGTAGGTCCGCGCGCGCTCGGTACTTCACGTAGGTCCCCATGCAACCCAGCTCCGCGAGAGCCGAACTCAGCTGTTCGCACTCGCTCTCATCGGCGCCGTAGGCGTTGATGACGGCGAAACCGCGAAAGCATTCGATAGTCGCCCGACAAACGGCGTCCGCCTGCACATCATGCAGGCGGAACGCGTCGGTTATAGTGAACAGCCCCTTCCGGGTCCGTCCAGTCTCATGCAGCCGAGCTGCCAAGCTCGATCCCGCAAAGCGCTCTTCGAGGAGTGCCCTCGGGATCACGAGTTCAGCTTCAGCCACTGGGCGTTACGCAACGCCCTTCATTCCACCATTCTTCTTGTTAGCGCCACGCACCTCGACGATGCTGTCCACAGTCCCAGGCACGCCACCACGGACCAGAACTAGGCCCTCTTCTGCGAGGATCTGGACGATCTTCTGATTCATCACAGTCGTCGGCTTGTTGCCGTGCTGGCCCGCCATCTTTTTCCCGGGGAGTACGCGACCCGGAGTCATGTTCGTACCGATCGAACCGCCGTGACGCATGACCTCGTGGGCACCGTGACTGCGCTTCGCGCCGGCAAAGTTGTGGCGCCGCATCACACCCGTGAAGCCGCGACCTCGAGATGAACTGCGAACGTCAACAAACATTCCGAGCTTGAAGATCTCCTCCAGGTTCGGGCTGTCGCCAATCTGCAGAGTGTCCGCGTATTCCGCCGCACAACGGAACTCGCGAAGCACCTGGCGAGGCGTGACCTTGCCTTGTTCCGCGGGGGGAGTGCCATCGGCGTTCTTCAACGCCCCCATGGCGGTTCGATACTGACCAGCCAAGGCCTTGTTCGTGCGGTTGCTCTTGCGATCGTCGATCCCGAGGATCAACGCCGTGTAGCCATCTCGCTCAATCGAGCGCTTACCGACAACGACACACTTCGCTAGGATGACCGTCGCTGGCGTGATGGTGCCGTCCTCCGCGACCAACTGAGTCATACCGACTTTGCGCCCAAGGATTCCAGGATAACTATTCATGACAAACTCACTTTCTTACGTCCGTACCCGACATGATCGCCGGGCATTGGGCCGCGCCCGGGGCACCGCCTTGGCAGCTGTATGCTCCTAGGCTTGATGCTCAGCCACGCGAAAGACGCGGGACTGGGGCTGATTTGGGGCCGCGGGAATACCCCCAATGTCTACCTCGGTCAAGAACCACCAACCTGAGAATCCCCAAATACCCAGAAATCCCCGTTGACGACCTGGACGCGGAATGCATAATGCTGCCCTCTCATGCTTTCCCCGATTATCGCTCAGCTTGAAGCTAAAAACCTGCGCACCGACATTCCGGAGTTCCGCGTTGGTGACACCGTCGCCGTCCACTATAAGATTGTCGAAGGCGACAAGATGCGCACCCAGGTGTTCAAGGGCATCGTCCTGAAGCGTCATCGCGCTGGGGCTCGCAGCACCTTCACCGTCCGGAAGACTAGCTTCCACGTGGGTGTTGAACGTACGTTCATGCTTCATACTCCTCGGTTAGAGCAGGTTGAAATCGTGTCGCGCGGGCTCGTCCGCCGAGGACGTCTCTTCTACCTACGAGACCTCAAGGGCAAGGCAGCTCGCGTCAAGGATCGCCGCGACCGGTAAAGCGACCGATCTTCGCCCGAAGACGCCACCCCCCTGGGTGGCGTTTCGCGTTGTAGCTGATGCGGCGCGAGCTTCATCCAGCGTCCAGTGTGTAAACGCGACGCCTCTGGGCGACCACTCTAACCGACACCTACTGTGCGGCTCTCGGGCCTGTGATGATGTAAACCGTTGGGTTTGCTTCGGAAGGTGACTCGAATCGGAGAAGTCTTGCGAGTATGATCGCGCGTTGCGAGGCTTATTCCGAGCTCGAAGTGGGGAGACTGGTCAATGGCGGGTTGCCAGCGTTGCGGGCATAACAACGAAACGAGCGCACGATTCTGCGTGTCCTGCGGAGCGCCACTGGCGGCCCCTGTCACGCCGTCTGGCCCCGGTCCCGGCCACTCCTCCCGGTTGCCCGCTGCCAGCTATTCGGGCCGCCCGTCAACCCCCGGCTCTCCTCCGCCGTTGATCGTGCCCGGCACGGCCGCGTTGAATGAACGTTCATCGGCAGCTCATTCGGTCCTGCCCAACGTCAGGCAGTCCCCGACTGGCCACAACCTCGCATTCGCCGAAACAGCGCCGCCCATGCAGGACGCTGACCTCGACCGCCCGATCCCCGACCGTGGGCTCCGGCGGTCGCGGGTTGAAAGCCACGACCCTGCGTCACCGCGGGAGACCCACAACCCGGCCGTACCCTACTCAGGCGCGGATGCGGCTATCCCCCAAGCCTCGGTCGATCCACTCAGTGTCCCGTCAGACGCCCCGCGGGTGCTCGCGGGTTTCTTGGTCAGCTACGACGGCAACGTTCTCGGCCATTCGTGGGTTGTCCACCAGGGCAGGAACCTCGTGGGTCGCGTTGGTGCCGCCTCGGGCGCAGACATCGAGCTCCCCCATGCAACGGTCTCGTCGCGGCACGCGATCCTGTACGCCTCCGCGCACCCTGGCCGCCTGGTGCTCCGCGACCAGGGCAGCACCAACGGTTCGTTCGTCAACGACACTGTCCTGCAACCCGAAGACCGGCGCGAACTGCGCGACGGCGATCGTGTGCGCCTCGGGCTGTTCACGTTGATCGTAAAGATTGTGTAGTTTTCAGAGTCATCAGGAGTCCCCATGCGATTCAAAATGCGGCGTTCCCTCGCCCACAGCTCACTATTCCAGTTCTGGTTCTCGCTCGTCGCGCTAGGCTCGTTGGTGCTCTTCCAAGCCTTCGCGGCGCGCACTGTTCACGCCGCGCCCGAGGCCCACATTCTGCGTATCGATCCCCGGGCAAGCACTAAGAGTGGCAACCCGATTATCACCACGGTGATCGAACTGCAGCAAAGCAAACGTATCAGCAAAGCCACGGCCCACTGCGCGACCCTGTCGAACGAGGCTCGTCTCACCTGCATCGCGCAGGCCCTTGAGAAGCCCCTCTACCAAAAGTTCCCGTTTCCGAAGGACAGCGCCATCTTCAGCGTGAGCGTCGATGGGAGTGACCGCCCGTCCAAGCTGCTGTCGGTCGAGAACTGGGGGAAAAGCCAGCAACAACCTGGTGTGGGCACGGCTTGGCTGCTCCTGATAGACGCCGATAGCCGGATGGGGGCCAGCTTCGCAGACGCTCAGCAGGTCGCTGAGCAGTTTGTCGCCGCGATGGGTCCGAACGATCTGGTCAACGTGATGTATTTCAACGACCGACAGATCTTCAACGACTCGGATTGGCAGCCCGCGAGCAAGAAACAAGCAGCGACGACGTTTATTCGTTCGGTCACTGGGACGTTGCAGAAGTCGGGTCGCAACCGCCCTCTCTTGACGATCATCAAGAACGGCGCGACCGACGGCTTCAAGGCGCTAGGCAACGTAGGCGGCGGACTTGATATTCCGCTTCATCAAGCGATGGTCGTACTGTCCACGGGCTTCGGTGGCGCCGATCCCGCCACGACCGGTCCGGGCGCGCTGCAGCTCTCTGAGTACATGACGAACGGCCGTTTTCCAGAGGACAACACGGCGCTTCCGAAGACTCCGGTCCCCGTCATCAGCATCTACTTTCCGACGCGCACGTTCGACGAGTTTGCCAACAACTCCCTGGAGTTCATGGAGGGGATGGCCAATCCGCAAATCGGCGGCTTCTTCAATGTGGTGCAGGCGGGCGAAGGCAGCCGGGCCAAGAACATCGTTGGAGCCGTACGTCGTCGGTTCAGCGAAATGGACATCGTGAAGTGGAAGGTGTCCTGTATCGCGCCGAGCATCACGCAAACATTTACGCTGGTATTCAAGGACGTTAAGCCACCAATCGTCGGAGACGGGTCCTTCAAAGATGTCCCCATCGGCATCGATCCAACAACCTGGCCGCTAGACATCAACATTGAGCAAACGCGCGCTGACGCCAAGGACGGAGTCCATCCCGGCGGTACGTTCAAAGTCTATGGTGACTTCTGTTGGGGCGGCGATAAGAACCGCGCTGAGGTCTACTTCGTCCCCGCCGGTCAAGGTCTCCCCGCGGAACTCAAGGGTGCCAACATCGAGCAGGCTAAGAAAGCTCAGCAACACCTGATCAGCCAGGGCATGCGTGGTGAATCGCTTCAGTCCGCGGACACATTCGCCGAGTTCCAGGCCCCGGACAACGACAAGCTGATCCACGGCTCCGGTTCCCAGGCAGTCGCCCGCTTTGTGATCTACGACAACGGTGCCAAGCGCATGAGCGGTGTCACCGCTGAGACCATCGTCCAAGTGAAGGCACGCTCGGCGCCGTTCCCGCTGGTCTTGGTGCTTGGCGTGCTCTTGGGCGTAACAGTAATCGCGTTGCTGTTGGTGGTGGTCGTGCGCAGCGGGGGCAAGCGCCGAGACGGGGGCGGCCGTCCGCCGCCAGCACCCGTCGTGGCGGGTCCAGCGGTTGCCGCGCCGCAGCCGATCGGGATGGCGGCGCCCGTCCCGCCCCCGCCAGCTCACGCCAGCCGAGCGGTGCTTCAAGGCCGCTCCGGAGTGTTCACCGTCCCGCCCGAACTGGAGATGCGTGTCGGACGCGATGGAGCGACCTGCGCCATCTTGCTGTCGGATCCAACTGTCTCCAGCTTTCACGCCACTGTGAAGCTGCAGAATGGACAGCTTTGGGTGCGGGATGAGAACAGTAACAACGGCACTTTCATTGGAGGAACCCGCCTGGCGCCTGCCCAGTGGACGCCAGTTGCCCATGGAAGCGCGCTGCACTTCGGCACCGCCGATTTCACCGCGCGCCTCGAATAACTCAACTCCCGCTGAACCGGCGACTGACCCCCAGCGAACAAAAAGGACCTCATGCTCCCAGGATTCGGCAAGCAGACCATCACCATCGGCAGCTCCCCGGAGTGCGACGTTCGTCTGAGCGGCGCAGGCGTTGCACCGATCCACGCACGGATCACTCACCGGGGTGGCGGCAACCTCACCTTCAGCGACGAGGGAACCGGAACCTGTGCGTTCCAGGGCCAGCCCTTGCCCCCGGGCGGGAGCGCCAACTTTGACTTTCGAGGTCAATTCACGGTCGGCGGCGTTCAGGTACCACTCGCTCACCCCGCCCTTACCTTGATGCTGCTTGGGGAAGGCCAGCTGCCGCCCGACCCCACCCGCATCGTGTTTGGCCGAGACAGCGCTCGCTGCCACATAGTGATTACGCATCCCAATGTCTCCGGCTGCCACGCGACGCTCTACACGAGCCCGCTCTCGATCACTGACCACAAGTCTACGAGCGGAACCTGGATACACCAAAGCCGCCTGCCGCCTGAGCAGGTGCAGGCGATCGACGCGGGCGCTGTCGTCGCCCTAGGCCCTATTCCACTGCCTGCCTCCCTGATCACTCAGCTGATCAGCGCTCGCTCGATCAAGCTCGCGCCCGCTGCGCCAGCGTCGGCGGGTGGCGCTGTCTCTCCGCGGCCAGCGTCAGGCGGCAAACACCGCACTATACTGGGGCAGATCTCGACCTCACAAGGTGCCCAGTCGACTCAGACGATCGGGCGCACTCCTGACAACGACATCCTGATCAGTCATCCCCAGGTCTCCAGCAAACACGCGTTTCTGCACCGCGTGGAGGGGAAGCTCTTTATCGAGGACCGAGGTAGCGCCAACGGCACCTTCGTTCACGGGCAGCGCATCGCCCCTGGCCAAAAGATCCCCGTCTCGGCTGGTGAGAAGGTGTTTATCGGCCCGATGCCCCTGCTGCTCCAGCAGCAGGAGGCTGAAGAGCAAGTCGCAGTCGTCATTGAAGACAGACACGAGGACTGGTCGGGGCGCCCACTCTATGAAATCGAAGCCTGGGATCTGATCCTAGACGTTCCCGACCGTGATAACCCCAGCGCCATGAAGCGTCTACTCAACAGAGTGAGCTTCAAGGCAATGCCCGGCGACTTCATCGCGCTGATGGGACCAAGCGGCGCCGGCAAAACCACGCTGCTGCTCACCTTGAACGGCTACCTACCCCCTAGCGAGGGGCAAGTCCGCATCAATGGCGAAGACCTCTACAGCATTTACGACGCCTTGCGCGGGTCCATTGGCTACGTGCCCCAAGATGACATCGTCCATCCCGAACTCACGGTGTACGAAGCGGTGCGCTACAGCGCAAAGTTCCGCTTGCCTCCGGACTTTACTGACGAAGAAATAGAGCGGCGCGTGGAGACCACGCTGCGGCAGTTGGGTCTAGAGAGCGTCCAACACCTGCAAATAGGGAAGCCTGAGAAGAAGGTCCTCAGCGGCGGGCAGCGCAAGCGCGTAAACATCGCCATGGAGTTGGTGACGGATCCCGTTATCATGTTCCTCGACGAACCGACGAGCGGTCTGGCCGCAGACGACACCACCGCGCTCGTTTCGCTGCTCTCGGACCTGGCCAAGCAAACGGGCAAGACCATCATCACTACGATTCATCAACCCGCTAAGGATGAGTTTGAGAAGTTCAACCTGTGCTTGATTATGGGTGCAGGCGGTATTCCGCTCTTCTACGGTCCCACGGCACCGGACGCGTATCGGTTCTTCGGCACCCAGCGGCTTCGCCAGGGCAAGCCCAACGACGTCGACAACCCGCGGGACATGTTCGACATGTTGCAGCTTCGTGAAAAGGAACACCATGACCGCGCCTTGGCGACGGATCCGAATGCGCCACGCTTCGCCGCTAGACAATCCGCCGCTCGCGAGTGGAGCGCTGAGTTCTTTGAGCAGCAGCATCCCACGTTTCAGAAGATGTACTCGGGTCGCCGAGCGGTAGGGTCCGGAAGCCAAAGCCAAGGAGTCCCTGGGGGCCGCCCCCAAACGAAGGGCCAATTTGGGCTACTGCTCAGTCGCTATGCGAGGGTCAAGTTCCGAGACACCGCCGGTACTTGGATCATGTTCCTCCAAGCACCGATTATCGGGGTGCTCTTGGCGCTGGTGTTCGGCGGACAGAAACAGGCGATCCCCTTTTGGTGCCTCGGCGCCCTGCAGGAGCTGAGCAAGAAGTCTCAAGAGGCCACCCTAGGCGGCGACACCGCCAACCTGCTGAAGAACATGCAGACGACGCCGGATCATTCCGCGGCGATGTTTTTCGTCGTCGTCGCAGCGGTCTGGTTCGGCACCTCGAACGCTGCGCGCGAAATCGTGAGCGAGCGCGCCGTGTACCTGCGAGAGCGCATGGTGAACCTGGGCTTGGTCAACTACGTCTTTAGCAAGTTCCTGTTTCTGGCGATGGTTGCCGTGGTGCAGTGCACTGTCCTCTTGGCTATTGTGTTCTTTTCACTGGGCTTCAACGGCGGGCCTGAAGCATTCGCAATCAGTATTGCGACGCTGGTCGTGACTGCCATGAACTCGACGTCGCTCGGGCTAGCGCTCAGTGCGTTGGTCACCAGCAGCGAGGCAGCGATGGCGCTCACACCTATCGCCCTCATCCCCCAAGTCGTGCTTG
>JBDKJZ010000126.1:0-11423 GCA_039796375.1 Pseudomonadota bacterium | reverse complement strand
ACCACGATGTGGGGCGCCTCGCTGTCCTCCGCTTCCGAGTGAGCGGATCCGGCGCCTCACGATTTAGTAGCGATTGCGACCATCAACCCCTTGCATACACCCGGAGGCCACGGGGGGTTCGCTCGTGACCCGTCGTGTCTACCCCACCTCCAAGGCGAAAGTATCAAGTGGCCAACAGCCCTCATCGGGTAAGCCAGTCACACACAGCGCGAACGCCCGCGCACGCTACTCGCGCAAGCCCGGCGCTTCGTGTCCGCTTTGCGCGACGTATTCGTCGTAGCCTCCGTCGTAGACGTGTTGCCCGTCGGGAGTCAGCTCAAGCACCCGGTTCGACAGCGCGCTCAAGAACTTTCGGTCATGGGACACGAAGAGCAACGTGCCCTCAAATCCGGCCAATACCTCAACGAGCATCTCTTTCGTATCGATGTCCAGATGGTTCGTCGGCTCATCGAGGACTAGTAGGTTGGGCGGGTCGAACATCATCAGCGCCAAGACCAGTCGCGCCTTCTCGCCACCCGACAGGAACTCGCAGCGCTTGTCCGCTTCATCCCCTGAGAAACCAAAAGCCCCCAGTAGCGAACGAATAATGCCCAAACCCGCCGTCGGGAACTTCTCAGTCGCCATTTGAAGCGCGGTCTTGTCACGCTCCAGAATGTCCATCGCGTGCTGCGCGAAGTACCCAAGCTTCACGCCAGCACCGAGGCGCACCTCGCCGCTGTCTGCGCTCGTCGTCCCTGCGACCAACTTGAGCAACGTGCTCTTACCGGCGCCGTTCACACCCATGATGCACCAACGCTCTTGACGGCGGATTAGCAGCGTGAAGTCATTGTAGATGGGTTTGTCGGTGTAGCCCTTGGTCACCTTGGAAAGCGCGACCACATCATCGCCCGTGCGGGGGGGGTTGCGGAACTCGAAGCGCGTCCTCTTGCGCACGCGGGGCGGCTCGATTTTCTCGATCTTATCGAGCTTCTTGACGCGCGACTGTACCTGGGCCGCGTGACTAGCCCGCGCTTTGAAGCGGTCTATGAACGCTTGTTCTTTGGCGAGCTTGGCTTGTTGGCGCGAATACTCGGCGGTTAGCTGCGCTTGGCGCAGCTTGTATTGCTCCTGATAGAAGCCATAGTCGCCCGAGTAGCTGATGAGGTCGCCCTCATCGATATCAACGATGCGCGTCACGATCCGATTCAAAAACGCCTGATCGTGCGAGGTGATAATGAGTCCACCGTCGAAGCTCTTCAAGAATCCCTCAAGCCAGATGATGGACTCGATATCCAGATGGTTGGTGGGTTCATCTAGCAGCAGCACATCTGGCTTCATCAGCAGCACGCGTGCTAGCGCGACGCGCATCTTCCACCCGCCGGACAACGCTCCGACATCGCCCGAGACCATGCTCGGGGCAAAACCTAGCCCAGCGAGCACCGCCTGCGCGCGCGCCTCAAGCGAGTAACCATCCAGCTCATCGAAGCGTCCCTGAACCACCCCGAAGCGCTCTATCAGCTCTTCGAGTTCGTCAGCCTTGTCGGGATCGGCCAAGTCCGCCTCAAGCTGCTTCAGATCAGCTGCGATCCCTGCGATCTCCCCAGCGCCTTGGATCGTCGCGTCCAGCGCGCTGACCCCGCTCATCTCTCCAACATTTTGGTCGAAATAGCCGACGGTCACCTCCCGCTCGACGTTGACTTGCCCGGCGTCGGGCTGTTCATGCCCAACCAACATTCGGAAGACCGTGGACTTACCCGCGCCGTTCGGGCCTATCAGGCCGACGCGTTCACCGCGGAACACGGCCAAGCTGGCGTCCAAAAAGAGGATTTGGCTGCCGTGGCGTTTGGAGACTGAATCAAGCTGGATCACGCGGCGACCCTAGCAAAGTGTCCGACGTTGACACCGCCTGGGTCGCAGGTGCGGACACGAAAGTACGGAAGACGCTCGCTCCCAGGTCCTTCGGCCAGCGAAATACACTCCGCCGGGATCACAGCTCCTGGCCTGCGCCGGAACTGCCGTCAGAGCTCGGGATATGCCGCGATGTTGCTCAGGTCTTCCTCACCGCGTCCGAACTGAACACGCGTCGCCCCTTCAGGTAGCGGAGGCAACACGTCCGGCGACGTGCCGGGCCCCACGCTGTAGACCTCGGGCACCGGATGGTACTTGCTGTAGTAGCGCTTGGTGAACGTTGCGTCTAAGCCGTCCGCAGGCCGCACCACACTCACCACGTCGTAGCCGAAACTGCCCTTCTGCGTGCGCTCGAACTGCCCCGTTGGAAGCGCTGGGTTCTCGACGATGCGCCGATAGTAGTCGTGTTTTTGAGTCACCGAATAGCGATGCTCAAACGCAGCGGGCGCCCGCATGCCGCGCAGCTCGATCCGGATCACATACTGCGACGGAAAGGCCGTATGAATCATGAGCGGGACTGAGTACGGGTTTCGTAGCTGCAAATCGACCTCCCCGTAGACGACTACGGCGTCAAGGCCGAGCGGCGCGTAGCCACTCGGTCTACTGTGACTCCTTCGGCTCACGATATCGATGCCGGCGTGGACCGCGGCGGCATGTAAGGTCGACGCCACCTGGCAGACCCCGCCACCCAGCCCGGGTTCAAGCTCATCATTGACGATCACCGGCGCCCAAGTGAACCCGTTCCGTTCACTTCTTTCACCTACAACTTTATTAAAACTGAACACCTCACCCGGTTGCATTAGGGCACCGTCCAACAACTTGGCAGCGCGACGAATGTTCTTGGCTCGGGGTCCGGCCTTCTTTCTAAAATCTGTCTCGAAGGCGGCGAGCACGCGGCCCACATCAACCGCAGGCAGGTCATGACTTCGGACCCGGGCGAGCAGCTCCCGAAAAACCAGCGGGATTTCGACTGCGCCCACAGGGTCCAAGGTTATCTGCTGCAAGGTTGCCGCGACGTCGAGCTCGCGCCCCGACACGTCGGGCACGCGCAGGTACAGGTCGACGTCCAGATACGCGTTGACCGGAGCGCGGTAGAGTTCGGGGGCCAACCGAGTCAGCAGAGTCGTCGCCCGGGCTTGATCGAAGCGAAACGCAGGCGCCACCCAGGCGACCTGACCGGGCCCGAAGAACGCGCGCTTCACGCGGGCTATGGCGCTTCTCTTGGGGTTTGCTGCCTGCAGTCGGGCCGCGGTCTCCGCCGTGTCGAGCGCCAACCCCCACTTGGACGGCGATACGGGTAGGTGCTCTGTCCCAGTGAACAGCAGGCGGTCCTCTAGACAACACTCTGCCGGAAGGCGCGTCAACCACTCCTCAGCTGAGCGCGTCGTCGGGACGATTCGCCCCGCCAATTCGACGTCATTGGGTGAGTGCACGACGCGATGAACTGCACCGCCGGCCCGATAGGACACGACCGCCGCAACCCCGCTCGCGGCAACCGCAACGGCCAAGAGGACCCCGCTTACTCGCACCCACGCAGCCACGTCGCGAGGCTACAACGCACCCAGTATTCCTGCAATTCTTGGGTGGATTTGCCGTGCAACGAATTGGGGAGAGACTCCCCGCCACCCTCTGGTGTAAGGCGTGGGCGACCGCGGCCAACAAGCATTCAGTACGCCTATGGATCCTGCCCACTACCTCAAACAACAGCTCAAGCGCACCTGCCACCGCTACGGGCTTCTCAAACCGGGTGACCACGTAATGGTGGCCGTGAGCGGCGGTAAAGACAGCTACACGCTCCTCGTTCTTCTGGACGAACTGACCCGGTCCTTGCCGTATGAGGTTCGCCTCACCGCAGTACACCTCGACCAACAACAACCCGGGTACGACGGGAAGCCGCTACAAGACTGGTTGAGCCAGTTCTCGGTCCCCTTCGAGATCCTGTCCGAAGACACCTTCAGCGTGGTCACGACGCACCTCAAAGAAGGGTCGACCTACTGTTCGATGTGCTCGCGCCTTCGCCGCGGGATCCTCTACAGCGCGGCCGAGCGCTTGGGCTGCAACAAGATCGCCCTCGGACACCACCGCGAAGACACTTTGGAGACGTTCCTGATGAACTTGCTCTACTCGGGCAAGTTACAGGCCATGCCGGCCAGCTACACCACAGACGATGGACGTTTTCAGGTGATTAGGCCCCTGCTCGAGTGCGCCGAGGCAGATATCGCGCTGTTCGCTAAAGAGCGAGCGTTTCCTATCTTGCCTTGCAACCTGTGCGGCTCGCAGTCAGGGCTCAAGCGCGAACGGATGTCGGAGCTGCTCGAGAGTTTGGGCCAAGAGATCCCGAACGTGAAGGGCATCATGTTGGCAGCGCTCGGCAACGTGATGCCGACTCATCTACTCGACCCCTCCCTACACGATGCCTGGCAAGCTCGGCCACCTGAGGTTCGCCCGTCCTCACCCGCGGCCTCGAAAGAACGGCGCAGCGCGGCGCTGCCGATACTGAGTCGTACCGCGGGTGAAGCCGGCCAAGCGCCGACACCCAGGCGCCTTCCAGTGCTGGGTAACTCACAAGACGGCAGTCCCTAGCGGACGCGGACGAAACCTCCGATTCACGCACTTTGCGGTGCAGCTGTACCCAATTCCCGCCACCCAGACGGCCCGCCCTCCCGGCGCTTGCTTCGCTCGACGGTTCGGCTATGTAGCCGCGGCTTGACCCTCCGCTTCGCGTGACGAGAATCCTTCTCGCAGCGAGGAGGCGAGCAGAACGATCATGACGATGAAACGCTGGCCAGCTGTACTCGCACTCTTGGCATCCGGCCTCGGATTGCTGTTTGGTACTAACTCCACCCTCGACTACGCCAAGCACCTGGATCGCAGCCTGCACGACGTGCACTGCAGCTTTATCCCCGGTGCTGCACCCACGGCCGACGCCGAAGCGTGCCGCGCCGCGATGTACAGCCCCTACTCAGCCATCCTAAAAGAGAGCTACTGGGGCGGGATCCCTATCAGTCTGTTTTCGCTTGGGGCGTTCTCGTTCTTCGCTGGAGTCGCCCTCTACTTGGTGCTCGCGGGACCGCGGGCGTCGCGAGGCGTGCAGCGCACCTTCGGAGTCCTCAGCCTCGGTCCGTTGCTGACGTCGATCGTGATGTTTGCGATCTCGCTGATCAAGCTCGGGGCGCTCTGCAACACCTGCGTCGGCATCTACATTTCGAGCGCGTTGCTCGCGATCGGCGGAATCGCCATGCTGCTCCGTCCCAACGTGGACTTGGCGAACCTCTCGTCCGGCCCCACCGCTTCGCCCTACGCGGTCGCTGCGGTCGGCCTGATGGCGCTGGGCGTAACGACGCTCGTGCCCGGGGCACTTTACGCAGCCGCGATGCCGGATCACTCGCGCTTTCTGGGTAACTGCGGAACCTTGAAGAAGCCCGCGGTGCCTGAACTCTTGACGCTGAAAACGAGCTCACCCGTCAAGAGCGCGATCATGTTCGAGGACCCTCTGTGTCCGACCTGTAAGGCGTTCCATCAGCGCTTGGTCATCGGTGAATTGTTCGAGAAGCTTGAACCCAAGCTCGTGCTGTTCCCCTTGGACAGCGCCTGCAACTGGATGCTCAGCGAGCCACTTCACCCAGGGGCCTGCATTGTCTCGAAGGCCGTGATTTGCGGCGGCGCACAAGCCCGCGAGGTGTTGGAGTGGGCCTACGACGAACAAGAAGCCCTCACCGCCGCTGGCAAAGCCGGCGACAAACAGCTGACCGCGCTGATCCAAACGCGGTTCGGCGCCAAAATGATCGCTTGCATGGGCAGCGCTGCGACCAAGAACACGCTCAACAAGCACCTGCACTACGCCGTGGACAACAGCATCGCCGTGTCAACGCCTCAGCTGTATCTAGGCGACCAACGTTTCTGTGATGAAGACTCAGACATCGGCCTGAGCTATACCATGGCGAAACTCGCCCCTGAGGTCGTCCGGTGAGCGTTAATCCCATGAGCGAAAACGTGAACACCCGGTCCTCGTTGGTCCCAATTGCAGCGGGAGCCCTCTTGGGCAGCGCGCTGCTGGTCGGCCTCACCTTCACGGTCTATCGCACGGTGCGCTCCGCTGAGCAGCGCCTCGCGCAGCCGGCGATCGCAGCGGAGCCTTCCGGGGTCGCGGTCGCTGACCACGCTGAAGCCAGCTACTGCACGCCCCAGTTCAAAGAGGTCCTCGAGCGCGTGCTGCACTCCTGCGGTCTCGAGACTGGGGAGTCCCGACGCGGCTGCAAGCCGAGTGACGTCAAGACCTTCGCCGCGATCAGTGACGAAGATTTCAACGCGTTGTTTCGCCCGCTTCAAGATAGGGGCGGCGTCGTGCTCTACGACACCAACAAGCACGACCTTGACGACGCCGCGAAGCAGCTAGTCGCTGACCGCTTCGGAGAGCGCCGAGGCGCCCGATACTTCTTGGTCGTGGGACGCGCTTCGCCCATCGGCGGGACCGAGAAGAACCGCGCGCTGAGTCATCGCCGTGCGAACTCGGTCTTGTTCCACCTCAAAGAGACCACTCAAGATCCTGAGCTCGACAAACAAGTCGGGACGCTCTGGCTCGGCAGCGAGTTCGCGCAGCTTCAGGAAGAGGAGTTTTGCAAGTGGCCTACGTCACGTCCTGGCGGGAAGTGTGACGATCGCTTCGTCAACCAAAGCGCCTTTATCTCTTGGGTGGATTGTCGGCTATGACGCAGCGGGCGGCAGCCAAGCTGCGCGCCGTGCTCGGCGTCGTCGTTAGCCTCAGCTGGGCCTGCGAGGAGACGACTCCTCCAAGCGCGCCGAACGCACGCTCCCAAGCAGTGCGGGCGGCGCCGGGTGCGGTCGCGACGCCTGCTGCGACTGCCACTCCGAAACCCGTAGGCCAGAAGAAGCCGCGCGCGCCGCTGTGCCGGGGACAGATGGAGAAGGCGCCTCGGGAGCTCCCTACGCAAACGATCGCGAGTAGCGATGCCGAGGAGGGCTCCTCCGCGGCCACGTTCGTTCCCCAACCGGGTCGCTACACCTGGCTGAACCTTTGGGCAGCGTGGTGCCTGCCGTGTAAAGAAGAGATCCCCCGTCTGCTCGGGTGGCAAAAGAAGCTGCGCGACGCAGGGGTTCCGTTTGACGTCGAGTTTCTGTCGATGGACGACGACTCTCGGCAACTGCAGTCATTCCTGAAGAGCCAGCCGGCGGACGGCCTGCGCAGCACTTACTGGCTCAAAGAGGGCGCTCCCCGGACCGATTGGTTGACGTCTCTTGGTCTAGACCCAGATCCGGAGCTCCCTGGGCACTTGCTCATCGACACGACCGGTCAGGTGAGGTGTTTTGTCCAAGGTGCCGTCGAAGACGAAGACTTCCCTTCCCTTCACAGTTTGCTTAAGCCCTAGCCCCCCGCGTTCGCACGCGCTCCACAAATCTGTCTGCCTATGAACCTCTGGATCTGGATCAGTTTCTTAGCGCTGGTTTTCGTGCTGCTGGCGCTAGACCTCGGGGTCTTTCATCGCAGCCCACGCGCGATGTCTTCAAAAGAGGCGCTCAAGTGGACGGGGATCTGGGTCCTGGTGTCGATGGCCTTCACGATCCCAGTCTACGGCATCTACGAGTACGACTGGCTCGCAGGGGGTGCGTCGGCAGGCAAGACGCTCGGAGGCGCCACCGCGGTCACCCAGTTTCTAACGGCCTATGTCGTCGAGAAGTCGCTCAGCCTCGACAACGTCTTCGTGATGGCGGTCATCTTTGGCTACTTCAAGATCCCCGGCCAATACCAGCATCGAGTGCTGTTTTACGGGATCCTCGGCGCGCTGATCCTACGCGGACTCATGATCGGCTTCGGGTTGGCCGCCGTCAGTCGCTTCGGGTGGGTCATGTACATCTTCGGCGCGATCCTGATCTTCACCGCCGGCAAGTTACTCTTCGCGGGTGAGTCCGACTTCGAGCCCGACAAGAGCTTCGCACTCCGCCTGGTCAAACGCTTCTTCCCCATCACGCAAGAAGTCGGCGACGGCCGCTTCTTTCTAATCTTGAACGGCGTGCGGCACGTCACCCCGCTGGGCCTGGCGCTGGTCGTTGTTGAAGCCACCGACGTCGTCTTCGCAGTCGACTCGATTCCAGCCGTGTTCGCGGTCACGCTCGATCCGTTCTTGGTCTTCACTTCGAACGTCTTCGCGATACTCGGGCTGCGCTCGCTCTATTTTGCGCTGGCTGCGATGCTCGGACAGTTCCGCTTCTTGAAGTACAGTTTGGTGTTCATCCTCGCCTTCGTGGGCGTCAAAATGCTGCTGGCACACTCCTTCAAGATACCAGCAGGGGTCTCGCTTTCTTTGTTGGTCGCGGCCCTGGCGGCGGGCATCTTCGCTTCTCGGATCTGGCCGGAAAAGCACGAAGGCGCGGGCGAGACTCCCCTGTTGTAAGGTCGCAGCTACCGGATTTGAACTCGCAAACTACCCCGGCGGGCGCCAATCGCCCACGGGGTGAGCGCACCGCTGAAGTGGGACGCTCACTCGCGAAGGCTGGGGGACAACGGCGCCGGAACCGCTACTCTTGCGGAAACTAGATGCAAGTCGATACGTTATCCCCAGGGTCGGATTCAGACCCCGGCTAGCCCGCGAACAGAATAGTGGACACAATTTATGTCCAGACTCATAGTGTGACTATGAGAAAAGTAGCGGCTGCAAAGTTTAAGGAGCAGTGTTTGTCGATTCTGGATCACCTGGATCAAGAGGGGATCGTCATCACGAAACACGGAAAACCTGTGGCACGGCTCTTACCAATGGAGCGGGCATCAGCCGATCTAATCGGCTCTCTGAAAGGGCGCATTCTAGTCCACGGAGACATTGAGTCCACCGGGCAAGAGTGGACCGCTAGTGGTTAACCTGGATACGCATATTCTCGTGTTCGCGCTAGCGGGGGAGCTGACCGCCAAAGAAAAGCGACTACTGTCAGGGAGCACCTGGGGTATCTCTGCGATTGTCCTGTGGGAGTTGGCGAAGCTTGTGCAGATCGGACGCATTGATCTGGATTTGGACGACGGCGAAGTCACCCGAACCCTTGCGAGCATCAACGTCTGGCCAATCGATTTACCGGTCAGCCTGCAATCGACGCGGTTGGACTTTCGTGGAGATCCGGCCGATGAATTGATCGCGGCCACCAGCGTTGTTTATCGCGTCCCGCTGGTCACGCGCGACAAGCGCATTCTTGCGTCTAAACTCGTTCCGCTCGCTTGAACCATCTGAGTCCGCTGGGAGGCTCACTCGCCGCGCAGTGCACCGCTCGACAGCAGCTGGTCCAGCTTGAGGAGCGTGCGATGCAGGTCCTGCATGGACTTTTTCCCTAAGTGGGTCGTCATCTGGTCTTCGACACCCTCAAGCAGTTTGAGACCCGTGAGCATTCCGAGCGCGCCGCGTTCAGTGAACTGGACCAGGCGCGCTCTGCCATCCGCGGGATCTTTGGCGCGTTGGATCACCCCGAACCCTTCGAGTTCGTCCAGCAACTGACCCACCGCTTGCTTGCTGATGTCCATGCGGCGCGCCAACTCAGTCGAACGCGTACCTTCGAGGTCGATGTGCGGGAAGACGGACAAGTGAGCAGCGCGAAGGTTCGGTAGCTTGAGCGCACCCTGAGCCCGCGCGAGGCTCAGCTCGTTCGTGAGGCGGGCGGTTCGGAACAACAGCTGAAGCACGCTCTGTTGTTTACGCCGATCGAGCTCTGCGCGGAACTGCGGGTTGTAGGTGGGGCTAACCATACCCCATCGAAACCCGAGTCTAGTAATTAGTCAACCTTACTTGACTAATTCATCCACCTGAGCAATATCTAACCTATGCTGAGCGAAATCGCCGAAGGCCTGTACACGACCACCCACGAGCTCCGACTGATCCCGGGGGTGATGTTCCCCACGCGAATGGTCATCGCCAAACTGCCCGACGGCGGCCTGTGGGTTCATTCACCTGTCGCGCTGACTGAGGCGCTAACAAACGAAGTCTTAGCGCTGGGCCCAGTACGCTTTTTGATCGCGCCGAACAGCTTTCATCACCTGCACATCCAGCCCTGGGCCAAGCGTTTTCCGGAGGCCCAAGTCTGGGTCTCACCTGCGCTGCTTAAGAAGCGCCCCGATCTTTCGTCGTCGTTCTTGCTCAGCCAGCTGAGCGACTCTGAGGCCCAAGCCCGTTGGAGCGGAACCATCCGTAGTTTCGGATTGCCCCAAACAAGCACTGGCGAACACGTCTTTCTGCATGAACCCTCGCGCTCATTGCTGGTGACGGACTTGGTGTTCAATGTTGTTCATCACGAGCGGTGGCTCACGCGCCAAGTCTTTCGTGCAACGGGGACCTACGGTAAGCTCGCGCAAAGCCGGGCGTGGCGCTACTCCGTTAAAGAAAAGGCCCCCTTCGCCCAGAAGTTGAGAGAGGTGCTGGCGACCAAGCCTGAGCTATTGGTCCCCGCACACGGCGAAGTGCTTGACCACAACGTCGAAGAGAACCTCACGGCGGCGCTCGGCCGCTGGCTGGACTGAAGCGCCGCTTCACAGCGCGTGTCGCTGTTCATAGTGGGCACGATGTAGCGGCTCAAGGACGTCATTCTTCTTAGCTTATTACCAACAAGAATACCTTCCCCGGTTCCCCTTGGCCAGGCACATGAAGGCGCACATCCACCAGAAACCTGCCAAAGCGCGGCTGCGCCTCAGTCGACCGGCATAGAAAAGTGCACCGCGTAGTTGTATTGGTCGTGGTGAAACGACAGGGTGCGCTTACCGCTCGTGCCCTGCCACGGCTCAGACAGGGTGAGTTGCTCGTCGGTGTCGCGGCTGCGCACGACGACCGGCAGCTCAGTGCCTTGCTCACTCAGCACGTCGAAGCCCGTGCGGCCTCGGAACACACCGGCCACCACGCTCTTCACGACGGCCGAGCCTTGCGTCAGCTCCACCTCGATCGTCTCCGCGTCGTCGCCCACGAACGGGTCTGAGTCGCGAAGCAGTCCGCGCAGCCCTTGAACATCGCCGCCTTGATTGCCCGCGCCGTCTTGAGTCATGGCGTAGGCCACGACGAGCGGGCCGGCTGGTGGCGTCTTCAACGTGAGCTGTACAGCGCTGCCGTGAATTGCAACTGCGTCGATGGTGACCGGCACGCCGCCAGTGGTCGAGACCTCGAAGCCTCGACCTTCGGCCCACTCTTTGTGCGCGGCCTGGTGAGGCGCGGCAAGGTGCAGGCTCCATACCAACGGCGGGTTAGGAACCTCGAACACCACCTGAACAACGTTGCCAGTGCGCTTCGCGGAGGTAGGCCCGAGCGGTTGCCACGGCACGCCGCGGTTCACGACTTGGTCGAACACCTCTGCGTATTTTCCGCCGAGGCGACGGTACCCCCCAGCGTCCAGGTGCAGGTTGCCCGGCGAGTACTGATACTGATACTTCGGACCGGTGCAAATAATCTCCCCGGGGTGCGCGCGCCCGGCTTGCCACACCTGCGCCGCGGAGCCGTCTGGACCAGTGTCTTGGGTGCTCTGCTGCGACACCAACATCACAATATCCCGAGTCTGGCCCG
>JBDKJZ010000125.1:0-11451 GCA_039796375.1 Pseudomonadota bacterium | reverse complement strand
CGGTGGTCGGCGCAGGCGGGGCATCACACGGGTACGGGGTGCTGCTTGCAGCTGCCGGCATAGCGGGCATCATCGGGCGTCTGCGGCGGAGAAAGAGCGCTCAGCGCGTCTGAGCGAATGGAAACGCTCAGCGCATTTCTGCGAATGGATCTGTGACTCCGGGCGCTCCTTCGAAGTAGCCGCGGAGCAGATCCCTGGCGACTTCGTTTGCGCGGCGTCGCCAGACTGGGCCGTTCTCTAGCATCACTGTCACCACCACCCTCGGGTCCCGGCTGGGCGCGAATCCAGTGAACCAACTGACGGTGGTGTTGTGCTCAGATCGTTCAAGTGTCCCGGTCTTGCCCGCGACTCTGATGGATCCCAGATAGCTGTGGCCGTCGGGTGCGGTGAACGCCTGGAGCGAAGTTCCACTGTGTACCGTGACCTCCATCATTCGACTCAGTCGCCACGCGGTGCTGGCCTCCATCAGCCTGGGCAGAAGCTCTCGCTGCCGCGGCGCGCGCCAGTCACCGATCGCAGCTAGCGCCCGCATCCGCCCCCCTGCGCCCCCTAGCGCCACCGAGTAAGCGATATGCGCGGCACCGATCGGACTGAGCCGGCTCCCCTGAAACCCAGCGGCTGCGCGCGCAAACTCCAGATCGTTGTAGGGAAGGTCCAGCTGCCCAACGCTGGCTTCGACGTCGAAGGGCAGCGGGTGGTTGAAGCCGAAACGTTCGGCCGTCGCGAGCAGATCTGAGCGCATCAGGTGTCGAGTGGCGAGCTGCGCGTAGACGGCGTTGCGGCTGAAGCCGAGAGCCGCGGCGAAGTGACCACACGTGGCTTCTGCGGGCGGGGGCGGCTCTAGGTGGATGCGCTCGATGCTGCGGCCACCCCCACTGACGCAGACCCGGGTCTTTGGGTGGATCGGGCTGTGTTCGAACAGGGCGGCCGTCGTGATCAGCTTGAAGAGGCTCGCCGCCGGCGCGGGCCTCGTGAGCACGTCCTGGGTTGGGCTTCCGGACCGAGTGTACTGCTGCATCGCGAGCAGCCGGCCGCTTCTAACGTCGATCATCAGCGCTGCTCCAGCAAGCGGGCGAGCCTCTGTGAGCAAGCGCGTGGCGGCGCTCTGATACACGGGATCCAGGGTGAGCTTCGCCGGGGTATTGTCCGTCAGGTGTCCGACGAAATGTTCGCCCTCCTGATGCACGCTTCCAAGCACGAGCGGCGCCGGATTCGGGCGGAGCGCCTCCGCGTTCTGTGGCGGGTGGGGCACCTCAGCGCTCTTTGCCAGTTGGGGCACCGAGCCGAGCAACATCGCAACGGCGCAACCGACGCCTACTGGGATCCAACGGGACGGCCGCATCGGTCGGGTGCTTACCGCTTCACGTCTCAGCGGGCCAAGTTCGATGTCCGGCGACTGACCGGACGCGGCCGGGGGGCGAGTTCAGCCGAAACGTTCGACAGCAGCCACGGTTCGCCCACCGCACACGGCGATCTCCTGACCGGTCACGAACGGCGCGGAGGCTAGGTAAGCCACTGCGTCCGCGACGTCTTGCGCGACACCGAGTCGCTGCAGGGGGATAGAGGCCACGAGCTTCTCGCGCAGGGCGTCGGACATGTCAGCGGGTGGTAGTACGGTCCCCGGCGCCACTGCGTTCACCCGCACTTCCGGGGCGAGCTCGAGCGAGAGGGTCCGCATGAGCTGCAGCGTGGCGGCCTTCGAAACGACATAGGGCAAGTAGTTGCGCATCGGCACCTGGGTGCTGGCGCAGGTGATGAACACGATGTTGCCACGGTTCAGTCGCAGCTCCGCGGCCGCTGCTTGGGCCAACACAAAGGCGGACTTGGTGTTGAGGTTAAGAGCGCGGTCCCAAGCGTCGTCGTCCAAATCTTCGAAAGCGATACGCTCGAAGTTGGCGGCGCTCGCCACCAGCAGGTCGAGCCCTCCGAGTGCGCGGACGCTAGCCAGGACGAGTTCCCGACCCTCCTGGGCGCTCGACAGATCTGCCTTCAGGGGGATCGCCGTTACGCCCAACGCTCGGCCCTCATCGCAGAGCTCCCGAGCTCCCGCTTCGCTCGAGTGGAAATGAACTGCCACGTCGGCTCCGCGTCGCATCAACTCCAGGGCGATACTGCGACCGAGTCGCGTACCGGCGCCGGTGACGAGCGCCCGCTTGCCGGCAAGCGGAGCACTGACGCTGGGAGTCGAGGCGATGGTCATGGGGGAGAATGCGCTCTGGCTGGCGGTGCGCTGGGACTAGAGCTGCACCGTGACTTTGGCTGGCCAGCTTCCGGGACTGGGGAAGGTCGCCCCCTTGAGCACCCGGACCAGGCAAGGGCGGGCTTCTTCGACGCTGGGCTCGGTTCCGCCGATTCCGACGCTGAGCGGGTGCCCGTCCGTGTCGATGTACAGTGTGGCGTGGATACCCGCCGAACCGCGCTTGCACCCAGCGATGGCGCCATACTTTTCGTCCAACGTGCTCTGGACGTTGGACTGCGACCACGGGATTGGAGACCGTACGTCGCCGGTCATTTCGAACTCGAAGGCGTTTTGAGCGATGCCCACCAAGCCACCTACCGGTCTGGGCCAGGGTGCGCTGCGCAGGACGTCAAACATGCACTCCTCGGTGCGACTGTCGCCGAGGGTCGTGCGCTCGGCGAAGATGTGCTCGGCTTTGCCCTGCGCGTTGACGAGCACCTTGACGGCAAACTCGCCGCCAAAAAACTCGATGCGCTCTGAAGCCTGGGTCAAGCAACGTTCGATGCCCTTGAACGACTGCTTGAACGCGTAGCCCGTCTCTGCCTCGGGAAGCGCCCCGACTTCAGCGGTCACACCAACTTGACTCAAGTCCGACTCCCGGCTTCTGGAGTCATCGTTCATGTCGCTCGGCTCGGCGGGCTGTTGGGCGCCTGCGCCGCAGCCGGAGACGAGGGGGGTTGCCGCGAGCACGCCACAAAGAGTGAAGCTCGCACGAAGGGATCGGACCGCCATCACTCGGAATTAAGCGAGGAGGGCATATTCTGCAAGCTCGCTCAGGCGAGCGGTCAAGATGGCCTTCGGCCTAACCGCCACGGGGACCAGGGCCTCGCGTAGCATCTCCAGGTCGAACACGTTGTCGCCGAAAGCTGCCAGTATCGGCAGATCTTGGGCCAGACGTTTGAGCGCCGAGACTTTGGTGTCGGCGTAGGGCAGGGGGTATTTGAATGCGGTGGTGTAGAGGTCTTCGTGGGCGTGCATCTCACCTGCCGCTACATCTTCCGCTTCGAAGCCCAGGTGGCGGACAGCCTCCACCACGACCGGGTGTGGTGAAGCCGAGACGACGACCGGGCGATGACCTCGCGCCCGGGCCCAACTCAGCACGTCGCGAAGCGGGCTGAAGTAGCGGTCCGCCAGGCGCTGTTCCACCAGCGCGGTCTGGATTTGCTGGAGCAGTGCCGCCGGGGACCAGCCTGCGTAACACCACGCCATCATCTCGCAGGCGGTTCGCTCTGGGAGCCGTCCGTTGGTGAATGCACCGAACAGGGCTAGCGCCTGGGCGTTAGGCTCCGCGTGCAACGGGACCTGGTGAGCGCGGGCGAGGTCGTTCAACGCCGGCAACGCCGCGGAGCGGATGAGCTGACGCGCGATCGCGAAGTGGAAAAAGTCTTCGCCGACGTCGCCCGACCACAGCGTGCCGTCACCATCGAAAGCGAGCACGCACGGCCCTTTGGGCTCGATGCGTTCCAAGCGGGCAATTAGGTTCGGGAGTTGGCTCGTGTGGGACATGCGGAGGTCAAGCGTTAGCGTCTCGCTCTGGGCGTCGGATTCCAAGCGGTGTCGGTTATGAACGCCGCAGCGCTTCGATCACGGAGGGATCTTCGAGCGTCGACGTGTCGCCTTGGAGCTCGCGACCCGCGGCGATGTCTTTCAGCAGGCGTCTCATGATCTTGCCGCTGCGGGTTTTCGGCAGCGCATCCGCGAACCGAATGTCGTCGGGCCGAGCGAACTTGCCGATTTGCTTGGTGACGTGCGCCTTGAGCGAGTCACTGAGCTCCGCGTCGCGGGCAAAACCAGCCTTGAGCGTGACGAAGACCACCAGCGCCTGCCCCTTGAGCGGATCTGGGCGTCCAACCGCCGCGGCCTCGGCGACAGCCGGGTGGGCGACTAAACTGCTCTCAACCTCTGCGGTTCCAATGCGGTGACCGGAGACGTTCAACACGTCGTCGATGCGACCAATGACCTGATAGTAGCCATCGGCGTCTCGGTGCGCCCCGTCGCCCGTGAAGTATTTCCCTGGAACGTCGCTAAAGTACTGTGATTTGTAGCGCTCATTGTCGCCCCAAACCGTGCGCAAGATGCTGGGCCAAGGCCGTTCCATGATGAACAGGCCGCCCTCGCGATCTTTCACGGGCTGCCCGTCGCTGGTGACAGTCGCTGGCTCGACCCCGAAGAAGGGCAGACCGGTCGACCCCGGTTTCATGTAGTGAGCCCCGGGAAGCGTGGTCATCAAGATGCTGCCAGTCTCGGTTTGCCACCACGTATCGACGATCGGGCACCGTTCTTTTCCGATCTTCCGGTAGTACCAAAGCCACGCCTCAGGATTTATTGGTTCGCCCACGCTACCGAGCAGACGCAGCGATGATAGATCGTGCTTGTCGACCCACTCGTCGCCGGCCTTGATGAACGCTCGGATCGCCGTGGGAGCGGTGTACAGGATCGTGACCTGGTGCTTGTCGATGATCTGCCAGAGGCGCCCCCAGTCCGGAAAGTTGGGCGCCCCCTCATACATCACGCACGTGACGCCGTTTGCTAGAGGACCGTAGACCAAGTAGCTGTGCCCAGTGATCCAGCCGATATCTGCTGTGCAGAAGTAGATGTCTGTGTCTTGCAGGTCGAAGACGTACTTGGTCGTCAAATAGGCGCCCGCGAGGTATCCCGCGCAGGTGTGCAGGACGCCCTTCGGTTTTCCGGTTGAGCCTGAGGTGTAGAGGATAAACAGTGGGTGTTCGGCATCGACGACTGCCGCGCCACCTAGGCTGCGGTCCGCTTGAGCGACGGCCTCAGCCCAATCAATGTCGCGACCAGGCTGCATCTGGACGGGCTGGTTCATACGCCGCAGCACGATGACTTTTTCGACGCATGGAACGCCAGTCAGCGCGTCATCCACGGTCGCCTTCAGCGGCACTACGCCTCCACGACGCGGGGCGGCGTCCTGAGTCAGGACGACCTTCGCTTGGCAGTCGTTGATACGTCCACGTAGGGACTCCGCAGAAAAACCGCCGAACACGACGGTGTGAGCGGCGCCGATGCGGGCGCAGGCGAGCATCCCGATCACTGCTTCGGGCACCATCCCCATGTAGATCGCGACCCGGTCCCCCTGGGCGACCCCGAGCTGGCGAAGCACCGCTGAGAATGTCTCAACTTCCGCGTGTAGCTCGGCGTAGGTGAGCGAGCGGCTCTCGCCGGCTTCGGGTTCCCAGATCAGCGCCTTCTTGTCCCGAGTCGCCGTGTTCAAATGGCGGTCCAAGCAGCTCTCGGTGACGTTCAGAGTGGCACCGACGAACCACTGGCTGAAGGGCGGTTCGATCTTGAAGAGCTGAGTGAACGGTGTACGAAAAACAAGTTCCGAGGTCTCACGGGGCCAAAAGGTCTCAGGAGAATCAAGGCTCTCTCGGTAGAGCCGCTCGTAGGCCTCGAACGACGGCACGCGTGACGTAGCTCGGTACTCAGGCGAAGGCTCGAAGCGTGCTTGCTCAGCCGCTAGAGTGTCGATCGCGTGTAGGGGTTGTCCTTCGCTCATCCTGCCTCCTCAAAATGTGTCGAGCCTGGATCTAACCTCGGCCGCGGGGCCACCCAAGCACAATTTGCTCGTACGCCGAGCGGACCGGCCGTCATGCATGCACCCTGCGCCGCACACGCTTTGGGTGAACCAAGCCCAGCGAAGACGCGCAAAATTGGGGCCCAGATACGGGCCCGAAACACCCAACCCACAAGGCCGCTCGCGAGTGAGCGAGGCGGCAAACCACCCGCCGCCCACGGTGAGGTGACCAACGAACAAGGCGGCTCACCGGCGAGGTGACAAATGAACAAGGCCGCTCACCGGTGAGGTGGCGGCCTGGTGCGCGGCTAAAATCGTAGCCGACGTTACGCGAGCTTAGCTAGCGCCTTGTACAACCGCGAGGTCCGGCGAGCAGCGTTGTTGCGGTGGATGACGCCGCGGCTTGCCGCCTGCGCCAGCGCCTGCTCAGCGCTATGCGTCAGGGCTGCGGCTACGACCTTTTCACCGGCGTCAAGCGCGAGGTGCGCCTTCTTCAAGGTGGTGCGAAGCGCGCTGCGTACAGACCGATTACGATCGGTGCGCACAACACGTTGACGATTTCTTTTCTCTGCTGAGGGGTGATTAGCCATCGACTTGAGCTGCTCTTCTCGGGTTGTTTCGTCTTGGGGGGTTGGAAGGATTACGCCTTGGTGGGCTTCGCATCCGCCGCATTGACGTCGTAGTCAGGCAGGTGCAGCGGAAATGAGGGAGTCCCTGCGCGGGCGTCTGCGCGCTTGCGAGCACGGGCGAGTGCACGATCGCGGTTGTAGCGCCGGCGTTTCGTCTGTTGAGTCGGAGAAACCATAAGTATCCTTTGGGCGGGGCCATCCCGGCCCGGGGCGCGGCAATATGGTTAAACCCCTGGGAGCTGTCAAGGGCGGATGCGGGTGCCCACGGAGAACACAGGATCAGTGAATGGGGTGACCCGCGTGTCCTCGAGGGCCCGGCGAATGCAGGCCTCACTGGGGGTCCCCAGCGCTGGACCGGAGAGGTCTACTCGACTCACCTTGCCGTCTGATGTGAAAACGACGTTCGCGCGGGCGGGTTCGTCTTCCACTGAGAAGCACTGTCGCGCCTCCTCAAGCCGAGGGCGCAGGGCCGCTCGGGCGGCTTCGATTGACGGATGTGCGCGGCGCGAAGTGGGCTGGGCCGCGGGGACCATGTCGGTTTCGGCGGGAGGACCAGCGATTCTGTCTGTGCCGGCCGGTGAGCCTTCGACACTGGACAAGGTTGCAGCCGCGCGCGCCGCGACCTCTGGAGCAAGCCTGTCGGCGAGGGGTGCCAGCGACACTTGCCCAGCGCGGGCGAGGGGAGCGGCTCCAGCCGAGGGCTGGCGAGAATTTCGTATGAGGCTCTCGCTAGAGAGCAGCGGCTTGGCGAGCGGCGTGACGTTCGAAGGCGTCTCCGTCGGCGTTACTGCTGCGGGCCGAGCTAGCGCGGCCGGAGCGGGAGGTAGGTTGGCGATCCTCCCTCCGTGACTTGCGCCCGCTCCACGCCCTAACTCGGAGGCCGGGGCGAGTTCCGTGCTTGGCAGCTCCGTAGGGGGGGCGACGGGCGTTCTAAGCAAGAGCACCAACGCTGCGGCCGCGGCGGAGGCCCCGCCGAGCCACCAAACTTTGTGCGAGGTCTTGGCGAGCTTCGCAGCCGCGACCATCGCCCCGCTGCTCATGGGGGGCACCGCGAACAGGCGCGGCTCATCCTCTTCAAGGGGAAGCGGAGCTTGCAGCAGCCACGTGTCGGAGTCGTCGTTGTCGTCGGAAAAACCATGAGCGCGCGGCGGGTGGCGTGCCGCTGATTGCGCCGAAACCTGGGCGTCGATGCGTTCTGCCAAGGCCAGCCAACGGGCGTCATCCCCATGGGTTGGATGTGCCTGCCATTCGGAGAAGAGTTGTTCCGGTGTCAATTTGGATCCGCTCATCTGCCTGTTTCCTGTTGTTCGTGACCGCGCTCGACAAGAAACGCGCGGATCCTCTTGCGCGCTTCGTGGATCCGCCAGGCGACCGTGCCCTCGGGACAGCCGAGAATCGTCGAGACGTCGCCATGAGGGAGTCCGTCGACCGCGACCAGAATTAGAGTGGTCCTCAAGGTCTCGCTCAGCTGGTCCACCGCGTCGCACAGGTCGCGCGCTAGCTGCGCGCGCTCCGCGTTGGTCTCCGGTGCCGAACTTGGATGCGTTTCAACCAACACCGCGTCCAACCGAGGATCTTCGGCGGGCACCACGTCGCGCGCGCGCTTCCGGGAACGCAAGCGGTTCAGCGCGAGGTTCACGGCGATCCGGTAGAACCAAGTGTAGGGCTGACTGCGACCATCGAAACGATCGAGCGCAGCGTGAGCCCGTAGGAACGTATCTTGGACGACATCTTCGGCTTCTGGGGCGTCGCGGAGCATGTGCACCACCACCCGGTAAACACGCTTCTGGTGGCGGCGGATCAGCTCGCCAAAGGCTCGACTGTTGCCATGCTTGGCCGCCTGCATCAGCTCGCGATCGTCGTCGGTGTTCATCAAACTCGGCGCGAGGGGACGCCCCGAAGGCGTTCGATCCGTTCGCGTTGTTTCGAGAGTAGCCAACACCTCCGGATGGAACAAACAAGGGTGAGCCGCCCTTGGCTCACCCTTGAAAGATCCTCGAAGATTGTCCGGCCTCGCAGCCTGAATTTGACCTGGGCCTAGCCGACGGGGAGTTAGCGGCGCTTCTTGAGCAAGTCGCCGAGCGTGCCGAAACCGCCCTCGGCCGCCAGCTTCTGCCGGTACTCTTTGTGTGCCTGTCGCTCTTCGTTCTCCGCGAGACGGCTCAAGCTGAGCTTTAGCTCGCCACGTCGCGGATCGATGTCAAGCACGGCTGCGCGCAGCTTAGCCCCCACCGGGAAGCTCTTGCGAAGGTCAGCGCCGCGCTCGGTGCCGGTTTGGCCGGCAGGGATGAACGCGCGCGCCTGGCGCCCGGTTGCCCCGAGGATGCGGACCACGAGCCCAGCGGGTTCGGGCTTGATGACCTCGACGTCCAAGTTGGAGTTCTTGCTCTGCTTCTGGGGCTTCTCGTCGGCAGCGGCGCCTGCGAGCGCCAAGTGTAGCGAGACGCGGTGGTTCTTCAGATCAAACTGGTTGACGACCACCTCTATCTCATCACCGGGTTTGACCACTTCGCTCGCGTGCTCGACGCGATTGAGCGACAAGTCGGCGATATGGATCAATCCCTCAATGCCATCGAGCTGAACGAAGGCGCCGAACTTCTCGACGCGGGTGACTTGGGCCTTGAACTTCCCGCCCTGGGGATACTTGTCTTTCGCTTCTTTCCACGGATCGGCGATCAGCGCCTTACGGCTGAGCCAGATCTTGCCGCGTTCGTCGATCTTGTTGATCACGACCTCGATCCGGTCGCCGGTACTGAACAGCTCGGCCAAGTTGGCGCGGGGATCGTGCGACGCCTCGGTGGCGTGAACGAGCCCTTCAAGATTCTCGGCTTCGGTGAGCGCGACGAAGATGCCCCAGTCGACCACGGTGCGCACAACACCTGTCATTTTCTGCCCAGCTTCAAGCAGGGTGAGCGCCTTCTTTCGGCTCTTGTGGGCTTCCGCCTCCAGCAACGGACGACGGGTCACAACTACGTCGCGACCGTTAGATTCAAACTGCGTGACCTTGAACTCAAGGCGGGAACCTACGAGCGCCGCGAAGTTCGCGTTCTGCGGATGTAGGTCCATGCCTGAGGCGGGGGCGAAGGCCCGTACACCGTTGATGTCGACGTCTACGCCGCCCTTGATCACACCAGTGATGAGCCCGCCGACGAGCTCGCCGCTCTTGAGGGCAGCTTCGACCGCAGGCTTACTGAGTTCCTCGCGTAGGGGCTTGCGCGTCAACACGATGAGCCCGCCGCGCACGCCGTCTCGGTGGACGCGCGCGAGCATCCTGTCCCCTTCGGCAGGGACTAGATCATCGGGCTCCATCTCGCCGCGGTCAAAGATGCCCAGGGCCTTGCCCGCAAGGTCGACCATGATCGCGTGCGGCAGCACTGCGGTGACCTTGCCGAACACTTCTTCACCCACCTGGAACGGGGCGCGCTCGGTGGATGGCTTGTGGGACTCGCCCTTCGCCTCGTTCGGCTTCTTCTTGCGCCGCTTGCGCTTGCGCTTCTGCTTGGCTTCGCCGTCAGCGGACGCCGCCTTGTCGCTTTTCTCGCCGGGTTGTTCGCTCTCGCTGGATTGACGACTGGCTTCGACGGCGTCGCCTTGAGCCGCTGCGGGGCTGGGAGCCTCGTCAGCGAGTGCTTCGGGCGCGCGGGCTTCAGCCAGCGGCGTCACTTGCGAATGGGGTTCGGGCGAGGACGTCGAACTGCCGGTGTTGGCAGCGCCGTCTTGAGTGGTTTGTAGATTTTCAGCTGACATGGGACGCTCTTTGGGGCTCGTAGGGAAATTGCTCTCTAGTCGCGTTAGCGAGCAATTGGAAGGCGCCGGTTGGTGCCGCCGCTCCGGTCGATAGAAATTGGGGTAGATTGGCCGCGTTCCGTGAGATCCGCGACCAAGCGCTCGGCGACCTGGACGAAGGCCTGGCTCACGGCCGAGCCCGGGGCAGCCTGCACGACTGGGGTTCCGGCGTCGCCCCATTCGCGCACTTGCTGCTCAATTGGGATCTGGCCGAAGAGCGGGGCTTCCGCGAACAGGGACAGCTTCTCGCCTCCGCCGCTGCCGAAGATCTCGTGGCGCTCAGAACACTTGCCGCAGATGAAGTAGCTCTGGTTTTCGACGACCCCGAGGATGTCGATGCCGAGCTTGCGCGCCATCGATACGGACTTGTAGACGTCCTGGAGCGCCACTTCTTGCGGCGTGGTGACCACGATTGCGCCGCTGGTGCGAACATTCTGGGCGAAAGTGAGCGCGACGTCACCCGTCCCCGGAGGCATATCTACTAGTAGGAAATCCAAGTTCCCCCAGTCGACGTCCTTGACGAACTGGATGACGGCTGAGTGCAACATAGGCCCGCGCCACACGACAGCTTCAGTCGGCTCTTCGATTAAGAACCCGATGCTCATCAGCTTGATTCCGAAACGCTGTGGAGGCTTAATGCTCTGGCCGTCGGTGGTGGGTTTGCTGGTCACGCCGAACATGGTGGGTACGCTAGGGCCGTACATATCGGCGTCGAGCAGGCCGACTCGATAGCCGGCGCGGCGGAGCGCGAGCGCGAGGTTGGAGCAGACCGTGCTCTTGCCGACACCGCCCTTGCCGCTCATGACCAGCACGATCTGCTTCACGCCCGGTGCGGGATCGTCAGCGCCGATGTCACGCGACGGCAGCTCCCCCGAGGCCGCTGTGACTGGGGTTTCTTCCGCCGTTGTCTCTGCTGTCAGTTCCGCCATAGCAAGCGGGGACTAGGCAACTCGCTGAAGACTGTCAACGGGCGCAGCGCCGAGTTACTAAATCGTCGTGCTCAACCAGGCGATAACGGCCCCGAGTCCAAGTCCCACGCCGAGCGAGACAGACGCTGTCTTCCCTCCGCTGTCCAAGAGCGCTCCTTCCAGGGCGTCATCTTCTTGCTTACGGCGGCGACTTTTGCCGCCGTACGCTGAGGCATTGAGAGATTCCAGGCGGGGGGCGTGGGGTGTCCGGGGGAACACGGGCTCCGTCAACATGTCCTCGCCGAGGGCGCCTCTCGGTTTCGGGGCTCGGTTGAGGCGGAGCGACGGCGT
>JBDKJZ010000124.1:0-11511 GCA_039796375.1 Pseudomonadota bacterium | reverse complement strand
TCACCCGCTCAGTCTTGACGAGCTGCTCGCGCTCGCTCGCGTGCAGACGGACGTGCCAGAGGCCTCCGCCAGTTCTCGGACGCTGACCGCGCCGTTCGTCCGCCTCGATGAGAGCCGAGTCGGGCTGCTCGACCGCGACGTCCCGGGAGGCCCGCCCGCCGTAGCGGCCGCGATTGAAGCCGTAGTCAGGTCGTTGAACGAGACCCAGCTCGGCCTGACGCCCTACCGTGCGACGTCACTAGTGAACGCGCTCTCCGACGTGCACGCGTCCTTCAGCACCGCGCTGGTGCTCTCGCTGCTCCGCAACGAAGCCTCCGTGCGAATCGACCGCACGAGGAACATTGGGCTCGACGAATGGGACGATGTCCGCTGCCCGTCTCGCCCCGAGTTCCTGCGCCGCGAAGTGCAGCACCACGGCGGACCAATGCCGCTCCAAGAGTTCTGCGCAAAGATGGGTGAGACCTATGGACGCGCGCCGGACCGCGCTGAGGTGTGGGGCCTGGCTCAGCAGGTCGGCCTGACTATTGTCGGCGAGACGATCGCTCGACCGAATAGCGATGCTGCCCCGCCTGCTGTGGAACGCGTCGGCATCAACCTCACGGGCATCCCCGCTGTGCTTCGCGAAAAATTTCAGGAATACGTCGAGCTGCCGCCGCGCGACGTCGTGACGCTTCGCCAAGAGATTGAGAAGCACGTGGATGAGATGGCCAAGGCGTACCAAGTCAACGAGTTCGTGGACCTGCCGGGTGCCCGTGAGCTGGCTGGCCAGTGCCACCTGCTGCTCGATCAGTGGCCTCGTCTGCCCCCTTCCGATCGGCGCTTAGCGCACGCCGCAGTCCACTACTTCGTCAGCTGGGATGACGTCGAAAACGATCTGGACCTTGGCGGGCTTGATGACGACCAACAGATCATTGGCGCAGTGATTGCGTACCTGGGCCTTGGGAGAGTCGAGTAATGGCGCTCTCGCGGCTTGAATCAAAACCCACCCGCGCGGTCTTCGCGCCCGGTGCACGCGTCGAGGTCCGTGGTGAGGAGTGGATAGTCCGCAAAGCCGAGCAGACGTCGACCGGCGACACCGCCGTCCACGTCACGGGACTGAGCGAGCTCGTCCGCAACAAGAACTCCATCTTCTTGACCGATCTGGACAAGGACATGCGGGTGCTCGAGCCAGAGCAGACTGAGCTGGTGCCCGATCCGTCGCCCGGCTACCGACGCACGCGGCTCTACCTGGAGAGCCTGTTCCGCCAATCGCCGCCCACAGACGCGCGCCTCTATCGGGGCCATCACGGCGCTATGAACCCGGCTGCATATCAGCTGGTGCCGGCCGGCAAGGCGCTGGCGCAGCCGCGACCGCGTATCTTGATTGCTGACGGCGTGGGTCTCGGCAAGACCATCGAGGTCGGTGTGCTGCTGAGCGAGCTGATTCGGCGGGGCCGCGGCCGCCGCATTCTGGTCGTGGCGCTCAAGAGCGTGCTGGAGCAGTTCCAGGAAGAGCTCTGGGCGCGCTTCACCATCCCGCTCGTGCGGCTTGATTCAGTGGGGCTCGAGCGGGTGCAGCGCAAGATCCCCGCCAATCACAACCCCTTCTACTACTTCGATCGCGCCATCATCTCGATCGACACGCTGAAGAAGGACGAGAAGTACCGACGCTTCTTGGAGGCGTGTCACTGGGACGCCGTCGTGGTCGACGAGTGCCAGCACGTCGCCGTGCGCGGGCGCGGCGGTGCGGCGCAGCGCTCGCAGCGGGCCAAGCTCGCGGGCTTGCTGGGTCGCACCTCGGAGGCGCTGATCCTGACCAGCGCGACGCCCCACGACGGCAAGAAGGAGAGCTTCGCGAGCTTGATGAACCTGCTCGAGCCCACCGCCATCGCCGACGACCGCGAGTACACAGCGGAGGACGTGTCGGGCTTGTTCGTGCGCCGCTTCAAAAAAGACGTCGTCGGGCAAGTTGAGGGCGCATTCCGTGAGCGCTCGATTCACCCCGAGCACGTGGACGCCTGCGCCGAAGAAGACGCGGTGTTCGAGCTGCTGCAAACCGCCAAGTTTCGAACGATTCAACCGCGGCGCCGCAAGCTGCCCGGGCAAGACGCAACACCGACAGACGCGCCGATGGGCGGCGGCGGTATCCTCTTCCGCACTCTATTGCTGAAATCTTTCCTGTCTTCACCTGAGGCCTTGATTGACACCGTCGGCGAGCGCCTGAAGCACAAGCGACTGACGCAGCTGACGGACGCCGAGCTAGACGCCGACGCCGCGCACGACGTTCTGCTGCTCACGCGCATCCGCAGCGCCGCTGAGAAGGTCACGGCCAAGAAAAACACCAAGCTTGCCCGACTCATAGCGCTCCTCAGCCAGATGGGCGTCACGCGTGACGGCGCTGAGCGAATCGTCATCTTCAGCGAACGCATCGCGACGCTGGAGCTCTTACGGGACCAGCTGTCCAAGGCCCTCAAGCTCAAGTCGCAAGAAATCGCCGTGTTTCACGGCACCCTCGACGATCAAGAGCAGCAAAGGTTAGTGAAGGCCTTCGGCAATGAGAAGAGCGCCGTGCGCATCTTGCTTGCGAGCGACGCTGCCAGCGAAGGCATCAACCTGCACCACTTTTGCCACCGCTTAGTGCACTACGACATCCCGTGGTCGCTGATCACGCTTGAGCAGCGTAATGGCCGTATCGACCGCTACGGTCAAGCGCAGGTCCCTGAGCTGCACTACCTGCTGAGCCGGCCGTCTAACACCGCGCTGCGCGGCGACTTGCGGGTCATTGACGTCCTGATCCAAAAGGAAGAGGTCGCGCACAAGAACCTGGGCGACGCGCGGTGGCTCTTGAATCTGCACGACGTCGAGGCGGAAGAAGACCGCATCGCCGAAGGTATCAGCCAGCGAGAGGCGCCTGAAGCGATCCTGCCTGACAGCGAGGCTTCCACTGACTTTTTAGCGGTGCTGATGAACATGTGGAGCCCTGGCAACGAAGCCGCCGCTGACGCCCCGACCTCTGCCGCCCTTCAAACGCCAGGAAGCGGCGCTCGGTCTCCCTCGTGGATACTCGACGGCATCGCGCCCAACGCGACGGCGGCCCCGGCCACCGCTGAACCGCTGCGCCTGTTCGCGACGGACCTTGAGTTTGCTGAAGAAGCGTTCCAAGAACTGCTCGACAACCAGCCCGCGGGGCTCAGCAAAGAGGCGCGCCTGGAAGCGCCCCAGTGGGAAAAACAAATTCGCGGCTTCACCTTGAAGGCTCCGCTTGACCTGCGTGAACGTTACCGTTTTCTGCCCCCTGAGCTGCACCAAAACGCCGACTGGACCTTCAAGCTGACCTGCGACCGCGCGCTGGTGCAAAAAGCGCTCAACAAAAGTCGGCAGAGCGCCAACGCCTGGCCTGAGTATGAGCTTTTTTGGGAGCAGCACCCCATCGCCGAATGGCTGAATGATCGCATGGCGGCCCACTTCCGCCGTCACGAAGCGCCGGTACTACGCGCGAATCGCGGACTCGACGCCGGTGAGACGGCATTCGTGTTTCAGGGTGTGCTCTCGAACCAGCGCAGTCAGCCGATGTTAGCCGAGTGGTTCGCGGTGCGCTTCCTGCAAGACGGTTCGCCCACTGTGGAAGCGCTGGCTGAGCTAGTGGAGCGCACGGGCCTGGCAGAAATGCAGGTGAACCCCGGGGGGGCTCCGGACGTCACGCGAGCCATGGCGCTGCGGGCGCAGGCAGTAGAACTAGCGAAGCAACATATGGCGGACAAACGCGCTGAGCGAGCCAAGAGCCTCATGCCTCAACTCAAAGACCGGCATCGCAAGCTAACCGACTGGGCGAACCGAAAGCTCGCTGAGCTACAAGCGCGCGAGGAATCGGCCACGAGCGACGGCAAGAAGCTGCGCGCTGACCTGGCGCAACGTCTGGCTGAGCGCCGTCGTGAGGTCGAGCAGCAGCGGGCCCAGCAGAACAAGTGGTTGAAAGAGACGATGAGCACAATCGAGACACCGTACTTGCGCATCGCCGCGGTGCTGCTTGGTGAATCCGCAACGGCGAAGAAGGGCAAACGCTGATGGCTCTCGACATCTCCGGTATCGGCAACGTGGGCGAGTTCTTCTCGCAGCACTACCTGGACGCGCTCTTAGAAAAGGACCTCAAAGACACGTTGTCCCTTTGGGCCAAGCGCAAGACAGAAGACAAGATCGCCGCGCCAAAGGACCGCCTCGCGCGCCTGGCAGATCCGTACTTTCGCCTCGCGGCTCGCGCTCTGGGCATCACAGATCCGAACGAGCGCCTAGAGCTCACAGAAAGTTTCCACGCAGATTTGCTGGGTGCCCTAGGTTACGAGCGCAAGCCAAGCACCGTGCTGCTCGACGACGACCGCGTCTTACCCGTGCTCTACGCCGAACAGCAGAACCAGAAACCCTGGCTGTGGATCGTCGAGGCGCCATTTGCTATCAGCGACGACGCCGCCGATCCATTCGGTGAAGCGCCCCTGCTGCAGCAGGTTGTTGGCCGCAACCCAGTCGACGAAGCTGGCGCTGCCGCACCCGAGCTGGCGACCGAGTCCTGGCGGGAGCTGTTCGACGGCCCGATTTTTCGCGCGGAAAATCCGCCGCGTTGGGTGATCTTTGTAGCGGGCAGCGATGTGTTTCTGCTCGACAAGGACAAGTGGCACCAGGGCAAGTACCTACACTTTCAGCTCGGGCGCCTGCTGGGTTTGCGCGAACCCAAATCGCTGCAGGCGACGGCGGGCCTGTTGCACCGCGAGGTGCTGTTGCCCAGCGGTGGACAGAGCCTGCTCGAAAAGCTCGACGAACAGAGCCATAAACACGCCTTCGCCGTCTCTACTGACCTCAAGTTCGGCGCTCAGCAAGCTATTGAGCTGCTCGGCAGCGAGGCCGTGCGTTACCGCCTGGAGGTCCAAAAGAAAAAAACCTACGACGACGAGCTCGACGTGCGTGAGCTGACGCGCGAATGCATCACTTACCTCTACCGCCTGCTGTTCCTGTTCTATGTAGAAGCGCGCGGTCCGGAGCTGGGTGTCGTCCCAATGCAGAGCGACGCCTTCCGGCTCGGCTACAGCTTAGAGAGCCTGCGTGACTTGGAGCTAGTGCCGCTCACTACCGATGAAGCCAGAAACGGCACGTTCTTGAGCGAAAGCCTACGCCGGCTGTTTCACCTAGTGCAGCGGGGTCATGGCTTAGGGCAATGGAACCTCGCCCTCCCAGGTTCGCCTGAGCCCCAGGAAAGCGAGCCCGCGACGCTTCATGCGACCTTCCTGCTCCGCGGTCTGCGTAGCCCGCTGTTTGATGAAGAACGCACGCCAATTTTGCGCGCAGTGAAGTTCAAGAATCAGACCATTCAGCAAGTGCTGCAGCTGCTCAGCCTGTCGCGCGAGGGCAAAGGTAAGCAGCGCGGCCGTATCAGCTACGCCCAACTCGGCATCAATCAGCTGGGCGCCGTCTACGAAGGTCTACTCAGCTACACCGGGTTCTTCGCGAGCGAAGAGCTGCATGAGGTCCGCGACGCAGCTGAAATCGCCGACGACAACGCGCGCACCTATTTCGTGGCTGCCTCCAAGGTCGACGCCTACAAAAAGACCGAGCTGGTCAAGGACGAACACGGCCGCCCGCTGAAGCACCCCAAGGGCAAATTCCTGTTCCGCCTCTCTGGCCGCGACCGCGAGCGCAGCGCCAGCTACTACACGCCCGAGGTGCTGACCCGCTGTCTCACCAAGTACACGCTAAAGGTCCGCCTGGGTGAGCCCCTGTTACCTGAGGACGACACCCCTGAGCTCCGGGCGAAGCGCCTCAGCGCCGATGAAATGTTGAAGCTGACGCTCTGCGAACCCGCCATGGGCTCGGGCGCGTTCTTGAACGAGGCCGTCTCGCAGCTGGCTGAGAAGTACCTTGAAAAGAAGCAAGCCGAGCTAGGCAAGGTTATACCCGCGGACGAGTACCAGGCTGAGCTGGCGAAGGTGAAGTACCACTTCGTGGTCCACAACGTGTATGGCGTCGATCTGAACCCGCTGGCTGCTGAGCTGGGCAAAATCTCACTCTGGTTGAACGTGCTACAGCCTGGCGTCGAGGCGCCGTACCTCGATCAGCGCTTGGCAGTGGGGAACAGCTTGATTGGCGCGCGTCGCGAGGTGTTTGCTGGGCACCTGCTGACCGCAAAAGGCGCCACCAGCGACAGCTGGCTGAAAGCCGTGCCGGAGCGCGTCCCGCTGCGCGACCCCGCAGCTGCGCCGGGTGAAGATGTATGTCTGCCGGCGCGCCCGCAGGGCAGCGTCTATCATTTTCTTCTGCCCGACAACGGTATGGTGGCGTACGCGGACGACGCGGTCGTCAAAACGTTGCGCAAGGACGAGGCGGAGCAACTGCGCGCTTGGCGTAAAGCGCAGGCGCAGCCGTTCACAGCAGCTGAGGTCACGCGCCTCGTCGGCATTTCCGATCGCGTGGATGTTTTGTGGGAGGCGTGGGCTAACGAGCGCGTGGGTCGCCAGCGCAGGCTGCGTCAACCCATTCAGCTTTGGGGGCAAACGCGTGACGAACAGCTGAAGGCTGACGCCCGAGAACCGAACAAGACGCCTCGCTACCAAAGCGTCGAGGAGGCGGAGGAGTTCGTTGGCGAGCGCGAGCGACAGATCACGAGCGGAGCGCGGCTAAAGCGGGTGATGGACTACTGGGGCGCGCTCTGGTTTTGGCCCGTGTTAGAGGCGGCGCTGGCGCCGAGCCGCGATGAGTGGCTGAGCGACGTTGAAGCGATTTTGGAAGGGGGTGAAGATGCGCTACGCAAGGTGGGCGGTCGCGCTGCAGGGCGCCTTGAGGTCGTGCGCCGCGTTGCTACCGAGCAACGTTTCTTTCATTGGCAGCTGACCTTTGCCGAAGTGTTCGCCCAGCGCGGCGGCATGGACGTGTTCTTGGGCAACCCGCCCTGGGTCAAGGTCGAGTGGAACGAAGCGGGCGTCCTGGGCGACATCGACCCGCTGCTGAACTTGCGCAAGCTGAGCGCCAAGCAGGTGGCTGACTTGAGGACGGAGGTGCTGTCTTCAGAAGCGCTGGCAGATTTGTATTTGGGCGAGCTGGCGGGCACGCAGGGACAGGGCGCGTTTATTGCGAGCGGTGCGAATTATCCGTTGCTGCGAGGGGTGCAGGGGAATCTTTATAAGTGTTTCACTGAACGAACAGGAGACCTATCAGCTGGGGCGGTCGGCCTGCTGCACCCCGAGGGTACCTACGACGACCCCAACGCGGGTCGCGTTCGTTCCACAGTCTATCGACGACTGCGGTTACACGCGCAGTTCGTCAATGAGACGGCGCTTTTTTCTGAGATTCACCACCGAATTCGATTTGGGATCAATGTCTACGGGCCCCCCCGAGATCCAGAGTTCATCTCAATAGCTGGGCTATTTTCGACGTCAACTCTGAACAACTCGTTAGCGCATGACGGAGCGGGCGAGGTCCCCGGCATCAGGACGGACCAGAACCACTGGGATCTGCGCGGCCACCGTTCCCGCGTCGTGCGCATAGACGACGAGGTGCTGGCCCTGTTTGCGAAGCTCTACGACGCACCGGGCACGCCACCCCGCGAAGCGCGGCTACCGGTTGTTCACAGCGCCGAAATCCTCGACGTGCTGCGCCGCTTCGCGGAAGTGCCGGAGACGCTCGGGAGTCGCGAGGACGAATGGTTTTCAGTCTATGACCATCTCGACGAATCGCGACAACAGAAGGACGGCACCATCCGACGGGAAACACACCTTCCGAAACACCCACGAGAGTGGATCCTCTCTGGACCGCAT
The DNA here is from genome assembly GCA_039796375.1 of Pseudomonadota bacterium. Lineage (GTDB taxonomy): Bacteria > Myxococcota_A > Polyangia > Polyangiales > Polyangiaceae > SZUA-265. The sequence goes on along the minus strand of JBDKJZ010000124.1, from coordinate 3,736 downwards.
TTCTACGTCGGCACCCCGTTCAACAAGACCCCGAACGAAGGCTGCAAGCACAACCAAGACTACTCGCCGCTGGACCACACGCAGCTCCCCGACGACTACCTACCGCGCACTAATTACTCGGCGGCCTGTGAACCATCGCAGTTTCTCGAGCGGACACCGCGGTGGAACGATCGGGCCGTCACGGACTATTTCCGGCACATTAATCGTGAGATGGTTGCTCCGACCGGAGAACGAACCCTCGTTCCGTGCCTAATCCCGAAGCACGCGAGCCATATTCACACGGTCTTTAGCGTAATGTTTCAGACGAGTACGATGTTGCTCGACTACAACGCGATGTGCTCGTCCATTCCGGTCGACTTCTTCGTGAAGAGCACCGGGATGGGCCACGTCAATCGGACCCTCGCTTGCCAGCTGCCCTTCGCAGCGGCGCCGCAACTGGCACCTGCAGCTCGCCACCGCGCCCTCCGCCTCAACTGCCTCACCACCCACTACGCCAACCTCTGGCAAGAGGTCGCCACCAACGACATCGCAAACGACGGCTTCGCCAAGCCCGACCCGCGCCTCCCCTCCTGGTCACACCTCACGCCCAAATGGTCGCGCGACTCCGCAGTCCGCACCCCCTTCGAGCGCCGCCAAGCTCTGGTCGAGCTCGACGCCCTCGCCGCCCTGAGCCTTGGCCTAACGGTGGAACAACTCCAGCTCATCTACCGCGTGCAGTTCCCCGTCTTGCAGCAGTACGAGCGCGAAACCTACTACGATCAGCGCGGCAAAATCGTCTTCACCACCAACCGTGGCCTCTCTAGCGTCGGCCTCAACCGCAAGCAGTGGGAAGAGGTCCAACACGCTTCCGCTGGCGCCAAACTCCCTGCCTGGGCCCACGACGCCGGCGGCCCGTTCATCCCGCCCTTCGACTCCTGCGACCGCGAAGCCGACATGGCCCAGGCCTACCATTACTTCCAGGACAAGCTGCGCATCGCGAAAGCGGGGGCCTCGTGAAGCGCTTTCCGGCGGACCCGCGGCCGAAGAACATATAACCTACACATATTTATATTTGCTGGTATATTGTCTCTGATGCCCAAGGTGATTCGCTCCCCCGAAAGCCTCTTCCGCAAGCGCGGCGGAGTCCTGCGCATGTCGGAGGCGCTGGCCGCCGGGCTCAACCGGCGCAGCCTCTATGCGCTCCGCGACTCGGGCGCCATCACGCAGCTCAGCCGCGGTGTGTACCGGCTCGCCTCACTGCCCGAGCTCGAAGCCCCAGATCTCATCACCGTCGCTGCTCGCGTACCCATAGGGGTGGTGTGTCTGATTTCAGCGCTCGCCTACCACGAGCTGACGACGCAGATCCCGCACGCCGTCGATATGGCGCTGCCCCGCGGCGCCGAGAAGCCGCGCATCGAATACCCGCCGGTGAGCTTTCATTGGTTTTCGGGGGTCGCGTTTACCAGCGGGATCGAGACGCACACGGTCGACGGCCAAAAGCTCCGTGTCTACAGCGCCGAAAAAAGCGTTGCTGACGCGTTCAAGTACCGCAGCAAGCTCGGGCTGGACGTCGCGCTCGAAGCCCTGCGAACCTGGCGCGGGCGACGAGGCGCCGTCGTCGAAAGCCTACTCGCAGAGGCTCGAGCCTGCCGGGTCGAGCGCGTGATGCGCCCCTATCTGGAGGCCCTGACGTGACGGGAAACACAGCGGCTTCGGTGCGCGGCCGCCTAGCGAATTGCGCGAAGGCTAGCCAGCGACCGTTCCAGGAGGTGCTCCAACACTATGGACTGGAGCGCCTGCTCTACCGTCTAGCCCAATCACCTCACCGCAGCCGCTTTCTGCTTAAGGGCGCCCTGTTATTGAACGCTTGGAACGCGTCCGCCTCGCGTCCTACCCGCGACATCGATCTACTCGGCTATGCCGAGAACGACGTCGCCGTCATGGAAGCGACGTTCCGCGACATATGCCACGTCTCCGTGGTAGACGACGGGATTCGCTTCGATGTCTCGACGCTGGTCGGAATCCGTATCAAGAAGGGCGCCAGCTACCAGGGCGTGCGGCTCACTTTCGTGGCCTTCCTCGAAAGGTCCCGTATCCCGATGCAGATCGATATCGGCTTCGGTGACGTCGTCAATCCGGGAGCGGAGGAGCGCGAGTACCCGACTCTGCTCAACCTGCCAGCGCCGCACCTGCGCATGTACCCGCGCGAGACAGTCATCGCTGAAAAATTCGAAGCGATGGTGAACCTCGGAGCGCTGAACACTCGGATGAAAGACTTCTTCGACATTTGGCTGCTCGCAAGCCAGTTCAACTTCACTGGCCCTGGGCTTGCCCGGGCGATCGAGAAGACCTTCGAGAACCGAGGTACGAAGCTCGTCGCCGAGCCAGTTGCGCTAGCGCTAAGCTTTACATCCGCAGACGGCACGCAGAAACAATGGGCAGCGTTTGTGAAGCGCTCGCAGCTCGACAATGCCCCCAAGACCCTAGATGAAGCCAGCGAATTGCTGCGGCTGTTTTTGCTGCCGGTCGCGACCGCTGTCCTCGCGGCGCAAAGCTTCCCCGCGAGCTGGACGGCGCCAGGTCCTTGGCAGGGGGCCGCCTAGTGTTCCCCACTGTCGTCTCCGCTGAAGACCTTAGGATCGAGACGAAACGTGCATCTACTGCGGCTATTGCCTAGACGACCGGGCCGTCGGGGTCGATGACGTCAACCAGCGACGTAGCGCTCAGGACTCGGGCGCTCCAGGCGAGGACTTGCTCTTCCGTGGCGCGGTCGATGCGTTCTATTGCGGAGTCCGGGACTGAGCCAAACTTAAGAGTGAGGAGGTGAGTCAGCGAGCGGCGCAAGCCCTTCGCCTCGCCTTTCGCCTCACCCTCAGCTTTGCCTTTGGCGATTCCTCGAGCTTCTAATTGTTCTGCGATGGTCATGGTGAGCGTCTCGGTGGCAGGGGCTGCGGAGTGCAGCGCGGACAGGAAAGGGTCCAGATCGATGTCGGGGACAACCAACCAAAGATAGCGCAGAATCTGCTCGACTGCTGCAGGTTCTGTGCGGGCCAGGCGGTCCAGCCGAAGTGCCCAGAATTGAAGCGAAATGAGTAACCGCTTGGCCGTGCGTGCGTCCCGCATCGACCACAGCGCCAGGGCGGAGAGGTCGTCTAGGTTTCGGGCGACCAGGCCTTCGTCGCTGACGCTTGCGAGGTCATCCAGCACGAAGGACATCTGCGGAATGTAGGCGATCACCCCCGCGCGCTGGACGAGATCCTGATCAAACAGCTCAGCCATGCTGGTCGGGCCTCGCCAACCCGAAGCGCCGTGGTGGAGCACCACGGGGATCACGAGAGGCAGCGGCAAGCTCGCGGCATTCGAGCCTGCGTCCTGAATGTGCCGCTCCAAGATGAGCACCACATAACGCAGCAGCCGAAACGGCATCAGTGAGTCAGGCGCGTTCTGGTGTTCAAACAGCAGATACAGGTAGCCGGGCTTCCCATCGATGTCGGCGAGAAACAACAGGTCGGAGTGGCGGCCTTGAAAGTGGCGATCGACGAAGCTGCTGGCAGTGAGCTGGAGGCTCTGGAGATCGATGGCTTGTACTAGCGCCGGCGGCAACACGGCGCGGAGCTCGGCAGCGGCACGCGCCGGGTTACCGAAGGTCATCTTGAACAGCGCATCGTGCGGCTGTTTAGGCTCGCTCATCAGAGCACGCTAAAGGGAGGGGGGGAGGGGGGGAGGGGTGTCAATCGGTGGGTGATGGGAAGGCACC
>JBDKJZ010000123.1:0-11518 GCA_039796375.1 Pseudomonadota bacterium | reverse complement strand
CTTCGTGCGAGGCGCCCCCCCCGGCAACGTCGGTTACTTCTTCGATGATGTCAGCGTGCCGCTGCTTTACCATGTCGCTGCGGGTCCAGGTGTGCTTCACCCCGCCTTTGTAGAGCGCGTCAGTCTTTACTCAGGAGCTTACCCCGTGCGCTTCGGGCGCTACTCGGGAGGCATCGTCGCAGGCGATGCAGCAGACCCAGAAGGACGCGTCCGAGGAGAAGCCAGCATCCGCTTGATCGATAGCGGCGCTTTCCTTGAGGTCCCCTTCGCAGGCGGTGCTGGCAGCGCCATGTTCGGGGGCCGATACTCCTACACTGGCCTGGTGATCTCGCTCTTGGCCGACGACATTTCGCTCGGGTATTGGGACTACCAAAGCAAAGTCAGCTACCGGCTCAACCCAGAAGAGAGCGTCTCGTTGTTCGCCTTTGGGTCGCACGACTATCTGTCCGCGGATGACTCACAAGGAGAGCCCCAGGAAATCTTAGACCTTACGTTTCATCGAGTGAATGCGCGCTACGCGCGGGAGCTCGATGCGAGGACTACGCTCGGCGTACAAGGGAGCTTCGGCTTCGAACGTACAGGACTTGGCGACAATGAAGACGCAGATTTATCTGCAACGACCCTAGGCGTCCGCGCCACCCTGGACCACCGGTTGAGCCAGCGGCTGCAGCTGCGCTCGGGTATCGACGCAGGCTTCACGCGCCAGGCGATCCGCCTCGACGTTGGGTCCGCCGCAGATGATGAGGCCGAGCTCGAGGGCGGGGCCGCAACCACCGATAACGCGCGTATGGGGAGGTTCGCTAGTCTTGGCAGGACCATTTTCGGGCAAGAGACCCCGCTGCCAGCGCCCGGAATTCCTGAGATCCCCTCGACGCCCCCGTGGTGGGAGGGGGCCAGCGAGGGTGAAGCCGAAGCACAAGAAGCTGACGAAGCCTTCGAGAAGACATTCGCGTTCTCTCGAGAGGACATCGTCGCGGGACTTTGGACGGAGGCCGTGTGGACAGCAGCCCCCCACGTCACGCTCACCCCCGGCCTTCGCCTAGACGTCTACGACACCGGTGGAGAGCTGCAATTCACAGCGGAACCGCGAATTGCAGCCCGCTTCGATCTAACGGAGAAGGTCTCTGTGGTTCACGACTTCGGCTTGGCTCACCAACCGCCGAGCTTCGCCATCCCGATTCCTGGACTCGCCGGTGCGGCCAGCGCCGGGATGCAGCAAGCGATTCAAAGCAGCGCGGGGATTGAAGTCGCGTTGCCTGTTAAGCTGACCGGCACAGCCACCGTTTTTCAAAACGTCATCCTCAACTCCACTGACGTGTTCGGAACCTCGAATCTGAGCGGTGGAGGGCTGGGTGAAGACCCGTCCTTCGATCGCACCACGAACCATTCATACGGCCTCGAACTCTACGTCAAACGTTCGCTCGCGGCGAAACTTGGCGGGTTCCTTTCCTACACGCTCTCGCGCTCGATGCGGAGTGTTCCGCGCATCTCGGGCGTCTCCAGCTTCGACCGCACTCACGTGATCAATGCAGCCCTAGCTTACGACTTGGGGCGTCGTTGGCGCCTTGGAGTACGTACGCTCACTTACAGCGGCATCCCTGCGCAAGTTGGAAACGTCCAGATAGCCAAGTCACCCCCCCGCACACCCTGGTTCTACCGTATCGACTGGCGCTTAGAAAAGCGCTGGTTGATCGGCACCCAAGGCGCCTGGTGGGCGATGGTCTTTGAAGCACTCAACACGACCTTGAACAAGGAAGTGCTGAGCAGCAACTGCTACGCTTACGGCTGCAAAGACGAAGCGATTGGGCCCGTGACTATCCCGAGCATCGGCGCGGAAGCCTCGTTCTAGCTTCGGAAGGCACGCCGTCCGCGGCGATCGTCCGGGCGCGCCGGCAGGCAGACTTGCTGCGCTGGTCTCAAACTAGGAGACCCTAATTTGTTACCCCTTATCGGGCACTAGCTGCAGCGCTCGGGATTGGACAAAGTCGCCCTTCGCACTCTGCTGATGGCAGGTGTTGCAGGTGCCGCTCGGGTCTCCACCGTAGACTTCACCATCGGGTGCACCCAGTCCGCGCCAAGCGATGCCCACGCTCTTGTCGTCGCGTTCCTTCAGCTCAAACCACTCCCAACCCAAGGCGCCGCCCGCGTTGAACCCGGCGCCGCGCTTGACCATTCCGAACAAACGCACACGGCCCTCGGCGTCAGCCTGGGCTTCTTTCACGATCATCGTACCGGTTGGAAACAGCGCGGTGAGCAAAGGCGGAAACGCATTGATGTAAACGCGGCGCTGTCCCTGCTGGTGCGTGACCCCCTGAGCCTCATCAACATTGAGCAACGCAGAGCCCCAGCTGCGGAATCCCTGAAAGTCGCGTTCCATTGCAACAAACACTTCGCGCTCGGGCAGCACCTTCCGCTGAATGGGAAGAGGCTGCGTGGGTTCCGGGCCTTGGCAGCCAAAGAACAATGCAGAAAGCGTTAACGCCTGAAGCAATTCGGCGGTTTTTCGCATGACTGGGTGAACCTGAGGTCGCTTCCGCATACACAATAACAGTTCGACGCGCGACGAACAGATCATCGCGCGCCGGACTTTCGGTCGTTGAGCTATCAGCCTAAGCTAGCTCGGGCTTAGAGACCTGCTGCTGCTGGATCGTACATGTGGAGCAGCTGTCCATCCTGAACGAGTTCGCCAGCGATGGAGTTGTGCGACTGATCGTTTAGCAAAAAGTGCCCTGGGCCGAGGATGTCGGACACGTCGATGATGCCCGAAGCCTCCTCGTCGATCGTCTTGAAACGCAGCGGGTCGACGCCCGGCTCGTAGTAGGGGCGGTAGTGCTCGGCCACCTCCGTGAGCGCGTCCGTTGCGACGTCGTAGCGGTGGATCTTGCCGATGTGCGCGTTGCCGCCCACGTCTTCTTGCAAGTAGATGTGCCCGTAACGATCCATCGTCATGTTGTCGAACATTTTGCCGCCCTCGGTGGCGCCGTCGATCAACATTTCGATCTCGCCGCCAGCCGTGGGATCCTGCGCGTCGTTGAAGCGCAGTACCCAGAGGCGCGTGCTTCCAGTGAAGCTGGCAGTCGTCACGAAGTAGAAATGGTTCGGGTTGTTGGGATCCCAGACGCCGTCTTCTGGCCGCTGAAAGCCGGTCACGCCATTCGCAACACTCGCGGTCTGCAGGGCAGCGCCCGTCGTGTTTTCCACATTTCCGTGCTCGTACAGGTCGAACGCCGTGGGTGCGGCGAGGCCGAGCGTCGGCTCGGTCGCGACGCCGCTGATACGCAGGCCGTACAACTTGCCGTCGGTGAGACCCGCGCGGTCCACGGGGCTGCCTGCGTTGGTCTTCGTACCGAAGTAGAAGTACACCTGGCCACCGCCGCTGTCGTCCAAACCGGCGACAACCGTCGTCAGACCGGGCTCGGGGCTGGCAACGCTGTTCTCCCAGCTGAACTTGCCGAGACGCGGAAGCTCATACGAGATCCCGTCCAGGCCGTGGGCGAAAGCGCGACCTTCAGCGCCGAATTCTTCTCCGTTCATGTACAAGCGACCGTCGAAACCCGTGCCGGACGCAGCGTCGTAAAAGGCGCTTTCTTCGGGAAGGTCGCCTGCGCAGAAGCGGCCAAAGGCGTTGCCCGTCGAAGGCGCGGAGTAGCCGACGCTCGGAACCCACAGCACATGCTGCTGAATCAAGTCCTCGCTCTTGACGACCTCAAGGTTCGACTTGCAGATGGTGTGCTTGGAAACGAAGGCGCCAGTGGCGCCGTGAGCGCGGACGACGCCGTCGCCGGCGCTCAGCTCGTGGTTCACCAGCAGCGTGAACGTCGCGTCGCCGTTGTCGAAAGCGCCCATGCCATCGGGGATACCCACCAAGCGGTAGGGCGTAACGCCATCGGGCTTGAGGTTCGGCGAATCACCCACCGTCAGGACGGGGTGCGTCGTGATGCCGGGAGCGACCGGGACCACATAAGCCTGGGGATTACCACTGACCGTTCCGCTACAGTCAGCGCCGGTGGGGTCAGCCGGGAGACCGCGGCTGCTGTCGAAGTCCACGGAGACCGCAGCGCGGCCGTTCTGGACCATGAGCAGCGCCACGTTCTTCAGGATGCCGCCACGGAGACGGACAGAGACGTCTTGCGAAAGCCAGGTGGGCTCAGGGATTGGCGGAACAACGGTGCCGCAGGGCGCGTCAAACGCGTCTGCGCTGAACTTGACGCTGCCGACCGGCAACCGGTTCAGGCGGAACACGGCGTTTTCGCCTTCTAGCACCGAGAACTTCTTGCTGACGGTGCGAGCCGAACCCTCTGCGGTGATCATGACGCAGCGGACGTCACCTGGCGCATTGGTCAGCGCGACCTCTGCGATGCCGAACTCGGCCTCAGCCTCTGAGCCTTCATTGCTGTTGTCTTTTGAACCTTCGGAGCCGCATGACACCAAGCCGCTAGCGGCCAGGGTCGCGACGGCGAACGACGTAATATAGGTCTTCCTCATAGCTATTTCCTCCACGAACATTGTTACCCGACACGGGATCGTCTCGGATGGCCGGGGGACGCTACTCGATTGCGCGCGGGGCTTACGTGAAGTGATCGTCAACAACGTGCAACGATTGTGTCTCAACAACGAGACCGCGTTGCGGCGGGCGGTCTGACACACTCGTCAACGGACTGTCCCCGAATGGATAGACGCGGTCGAGGCGATTGACATATAGTCCTCTAGTCCTCCCGACGCGTTGGCATCGCTTAACAGGTTTGACATGATCCGAATCACGCAAGTATTGGAGCCCGGTAGAGCTGGCCTGCGAGCATTGAGACGTCGCGCCATTGGGCTTCAGTGCGTTGTAGCTCTGGGCTCTGCCTGTTCCAAGCTGCCGCAGAACGGCGATGAGCCGACGGTGCACGACCCGGCAGCGGATCTGTCAGCCACGAGCCCGGTCAACCTCGACAGGCCGGCGCCTGTCCTCACGACACCTGTCCTCACGACTGCAGATGCGGCGGAGCGTACTCGAGTCGTGCGGATCGATCGCTCCGACATGCCGCTCGAAGACGCCACTCCATCCGAACTCAGCGCGTTTACGAAGGGCGACGTGCTCTTTGAAACGGTATTTCGCGGCGCTGACGGCCTAGGACCGCTGTACATTCGAGCGGCGTGCGTCGGGTGCCACAAGGACGATGGGCGCGGACCCGGCACGGTCACCCGGATTGGGCTGGACGAAGCGGCGCAGAGCCACCGCGCCACGCTGTTACCCTTAGGCGACACCGTGCGACCCTATTTTGTAACGCCGGCAGCCCGGCCCTTGCTCGACGGTCCCCTGCCACAGGGCGCACGGGCGACGCACCGCTGGCCGCCGGCTGTGTTCGGTCGGGGCCAGATGGAAGCCGTCTCCGATGCGGAGATCGAGCGCTTGGCGGAAGAAGCCGCGCGCCGCGCCGGACCGATCCAGGGGCGGATACACCGCGTAGCTTATCATTCGGAGTCGAATCCCGATCAGCGCTACCACCGTCTTTCCAGGAACCAGGCGCAGTTGATCGGCAGGTTTGGGCTAAAAGCAAGAATTGCCACGGTCGATGAGTTCACCGCGGACGCGCTTCAAGGCGACATGGGCTTGACGAGCCCGCTTCGCGCCACCGAGCCGACCAATGCCGACGCGGCTACCGACGACAGGAAGCCCGGGGTAGACGTCACAGCCGAGATGGTGAATGCGATCGCCGACTATGTGCGTTTGCTCGCAGTGCCCGAGCGCTTGGACCATTCCGACGCAGGCACAGCCCTGTTTACAACGGTGGACTGTGCGACCTGCCACGTGCCTCGGTTGAAGACTCGTACGGACTACCCGATCGCTCATCTGGCAAACACTGAAGTTGCCGTGTACACGGACTTCTTGCTCCACGACATGGGCGATGCGTTGGCGGACGACGTGCCCGAGGGGGACGCGTCGGGCAGCGAGTGGAGAACTGCACCATTGATCGGACTACGCTTCGCGCCCGCGTTGATGCACGATGGTCGAGCGAAATCTGTCGAACAAGCGATCTTGGCCCATGTCGGACATGGGTCAGAGGCGTCAGAGTCGATCGCGAAGTTCCAGAAGCTACCACCCGAGCAACGCGCCACGTTGCTCCGCTACGTTGAGGGCCTGTGATGACCTTATTCGCCCGAACCCGGCTCGCTTTGAGCTGCATCTTACTAGGCTTGTCCGCTTGCGGCTGCGATCAAGACAAGGTCGTCGCGCCCTCCGCGACAAGTGCGTCTGCGACGTCCGATGCCCGCGAGCCTGAGCGTGTCCAGGCCGCGATGAAGGAGCTGATCGGGCAACAGCTGCAGCGTTGGCTGGCGGCGACGCGAAAACTTCAGGCCGCCGCCCCTGAGCCCTCGGACCGTGGGTGGGACAAGCAACTGGACGCTGAGTCCATCAATCAGATGAAAGCGCACTGGCTCGAAGGCAGAGGGGCCTACGAGTTGATTGAGGGCGCGATTGCCCCCACGTTTCCCGAATCAGATGCAGCTGCAGACGCGCGCTACGACGACTTTCTTGGTCTCCTCGGCGGAACAGGCGATCACCAGCCGTTCGATGACAAAGGGATCGTCGGCATGCACGCGATTGAGCGGATACTTTGGGCCGATTCCATCCCGGACATCGTGGTGACATTCGAGCGGGGCATTCCTGGCTACAAGCCTGCGGCTCAGCCGGCGAACGCAGAGGAGGCTAAGGACTTCAAGCACAAGCTCGTGGTGCATCTTGCGACAGATATCGAGACACTAAAACGCCAATTCTCGACAGTAGAACTCGATATCGCGTTCGCATTTCGAGGCCTGATCGACTTGGCCGTTGAACAAGCGGAGAAGGTGGACCTGGCCGCTACGGGTCAGGAGGAATCGCGGTACGCTCAGACGACAATGCGCGACCTGCGCGCCAACTATCAAGGTTGCCTAGACGCGTATGCTTTGTTCAAGCCTTGGCTGGCGAACAGGCCAGACGGTGTGGCAATAGATGCCAAAGTCAGCGCGGCGTTCGAGCGCCTGCGCGTGGCCTACGCCGCGGTGCCGGGGGACGCCATTCCTAGGCCGCCCACCACTTGGAGTAGCCTGGAGCCATCGGCCGCTGATGCGGAGTCGTCGTTCGGCAAGTTGTTCCTCGCCGTCTCGGCCGAGACGGATGATGCCAAACCGGGGTCGCTACATCACAGCTTGATCCGCGTGGCCGATGCGCTGGGTCTCCCGAAGCGCGTCACCCAGTAGTCGAAGACTCGGTACACAACTTCAACTTCAGCATGCGACCCTCTTGAACTCTCAGTCGGGAGGGACCTCCGCGAATCCAAAGTTTATCTGTTTCGACGTGGGTTGTGGGTCGCGGAACTCAAGGTTCCGCAGGTGCCGCTTGCTGTTCAAGGGCGATCGCTACGAAATTCGCCATCAAGTACGCGAACGTCTCCTCGTCACTATCCCACTGCCTTGAGGGCCCAACGTGTTCGTGACACACCACCCCAACCATCTGACTATTCACCCAGATCGGCACATCGAGCATCGAATTTATGCCCAGCGGCTTCAGGTACGATTCTGAAAAACACGCAGTCCGCGGATCTAGATGGGCGTCATTCGCGGCGATGGTTCTCTCAGTGCGAAGCGCTTGAAAGTAGGGCCCGAAATCCGACGCCGAAAGTTCCGCGCCGCTGTGGTGTTGCCCAGTGGTCGCCTCGTAGAGATCCGCGCAGCGGATCTTGCTGCCACCCTCAGCCAAGAACCACACACTCACCCGATTCACCGTGAGCGTGAGGCTGGACGCCTCATTGGCGCGCCTCGACGTCGAGTCCAAGTCCTTCACTATCAGACTGCGCTGAGCCATGAGATCGGCGTAGGTACTGAGGTACCTGCGCAGCAGCAGCGTGCGGTTTTCCCCAAGTTGCGGGGCGACGACCTCGCCCGCGGGGCCCGGCTTGCGCTGGGAGCTGGCGGGGCCCGGCGAAGGCTGAAGAAACTGCTTTTCAACCGTTTCGAAGGCCCGGCCAAGGCGCATCAAAATTTCCGGCTCATCTGCGAGGGTTGCCGCTTCCGTCGAGGTGATCCTAGCCATAGACGCTAGACGCATGCGCGCAACCAGGCCACCGAGTCGGTCAGCCTGTTCAAAGTACGCCTGAATGCGCTTACCCATCGGAGCAGCCTAGCATACACGCGGCGCCGAGAGACTTCCCAATTCCTTGGTCCTCCTCTCCACGGCGCGGCTCACTTGCTGCACCAATTCACCGAGCTGCTCCAGCTTTCCTTTCTCAAGCAGCGTGCTCGCTGTCGTCACCTCCCACGGTGCCGCCTACTGGGCGCCCGAAGCTTTCATACCCGCGACGGCGAAACAGTAGAACCCGCCATACCCACCGCCTGCACCGACTGTCGCCGTCCCGTTGTTCCTGATCGGGCGTGTATCAATCCCCGGGAGACAACCGCCAGCATCGTGCTCCGAGAGCCAGTTGCGACCGCTGTTCGCTGAGCGGGGCCAGGCGTGGCCGATCTTCGGTTTACCGTTCCCTTGCGCCGTCTTGCTTGTCCAGTCTTGACAGGTCTCGGCCAAACCACCAGCGAGGTGACCGTTTGCGTCTGACCCGGTCAACGTGTCGTGATTGTCGACGGTACCAGTGTCGGGGCTGACCGGTGCGCCATGTTCATCCGTCATCATTTCGGACAGCTGGGCATCCGCGCCAGCTGGTCGCCCATCAGCGCCAGGCAACAGGCCCTTCACGTCCGCGGCCAATAGGCGACCATTGAAGTCGTGCCAAGGTCCCGCGCCGATGCGCTCTATGGCGTGAACCGGCTTGCCTTGACCGTCGTCGGTAGCGCTCAGGAATGCGCGCCACACTTTGTTGTCAGTCGGGTTACTGGTCTTGGCGAGCTTCGCACAGATCGCGTCGGCGCCGGCGAGCCCTCCGAGATCGCCCCCGAAGCCGTTCATCGGATCGGGCGCCAACGAACGGATCCCGGCTTCACTAGTGGTGAAGAAGGTGAACATGGGCATAGCGTCCGCAGTCGTCGGCCCGGGTGGCTCAGCCGCGCCCCCAGCGCCCCCAGCGCCCCCAGCGCCCCCTTCCGCCGTGGCCCCCCCCACTTCTTCAGGCGACACCTCGCCCCCGTTGCCTCCGGCGTTGCCTCCTGCGCCGGAAACCCCGCCCATCCCCGTCGAGGTAGGAGCCGGGTCCACCGGCGGGGAGCTCGTTGCGGTTCCGGGGGCACCTCCAGCGTCCGGATGGGCCCCGGTCGGGGTAGCGGGTGCTGTCGAGTCAGAACCGGCCGCGCTCTCAACAGAGCCGTTGCTCGTTTCGCCGCAGCCCAAACAGACCGCTCCTGTGAATAGTGCAACCAAACAAGAAAGGGAGGAGGAGACTCTCATTAGGTTGCCTGTAACCGCACCCCCGGGAAACCAAGCAGCCAAGTTTTAGAGCGTGCTTTCTTTGACGAACCCAGGCGACAATTGTTCGCCTAGAACGGAACCTATGGCCGAGCGCGGAAGTTATCCCAAGGAAGAAGGCCGACTGGGCAAACAGGAGCCATACCCCTGCAGCACGGCGCGCCCTCGCTGGGCTGCGGGCGTGTGGCTAACGTGGGTCCTAGTCTCCGCTTCGGGATGTCGAGTCGCCGCGACGAACCCCCTGGGCGAAGAGCTGAACGCCCAACAGAGGCACCAGAGAGCCTCTCCGCAGCAGACGCCTCCCAAGCGGATCCTGCGCGATGAGCGGCCTGCTGATGCAGCCCGGCCGACTAGTCCTGCGCAGACTGGCCACAAGGACAACCCCGAAAGCCCCGACGCGACCGACACCCACCCAGCGTCGACCACTCCTTGGCCCGAAAACTACGACGCTGGCGTGGCCCCAGCCTCCGCGAGAACTCGAACCGTCATTTTGGTCAGCGTAGACGGGCTCGCGCCCAGGTACCTTGAGGCTGAGCTGGCCCAGGGCACCGTTCCTGGCTTTGCTCGCCTTGGCCGCGAAGGCGCTTTCACACACCGGGCGTTCTGCGAAGCGCAGTCGTCGTACACGATGCCGAACCACACGAGCATGATGACGGGCCGACCCGCGTTGCTCGAGTCAAACAAGAAAGCTCAACATGGCTACTTGATCAACTACGACGCGGGCGGAGACACCACGCTTCATAACCATCTTGAAACGGAGTGGCGCTATATCCACAGCATCTTTGATGAGGTGCACGACCGCGGGGGATTCACGGCGCTGTTCGCTGGAAAGTCCAAGTTTGAGCTGTTCCGTCGGAGCTACTCGGGGGAACACAGCCGCCCAGACAGGTACGGCGCCGACAACGGTCGCAACAAGATAACCGCCTTCGAGATCGCAACTGATTCGACGGCGCTCATGGCGAGATTTCTCGCCAGCGTAGAAAGCGGAGTCGCGTCCAACCCTCAGGGTCAGAACTTTGCGATGTTCCATTTGCACGACACCGACTCAGCCGGCCACAGTGAGGGCTGGGGAAACAGCGCATACCTGGCGGCGATACGTCGTGCGGACGCACTGCTGCAAGACCTCATGAACACAGTGTCAAAGAGCGAAACCCTGGCCGACGCAGTCGTGCTCGTCAGCGCAGACCACGGGGGCGCCGCGTATAGTCACGAGAGCCCCGTGGACCCGGACGTCTTTCGCATCCCTGTCTACGTCTGGGGCCGGGGCATACCAACTGGGGACCTCTACCGCGTCAGCATTGGGCGGACCGATCCAGGACAAGCTATTGCAATGAACACCGACGCGTCTGAGTCGCTTCGGAACGCAGACCTTGGAAACCTCGCCCTCTGGCTACTGGGCTTGCCGCCGATCGTGGCCTCTACCCGCCTCGGTTTCACGCTCCGCTCAGAGTAGCGCGGCAGAATATTTCCGGGATTCAGCAAGCGCCCTTCTTCCGAATGTTTGCATGCCGTTAGCACCTAAGGGCAACTGTAAGCCGTCCGCGAGACCGCGACCTTAGCTCGCCGCTCCTTAAACCCTCCAAACCCGGCTGCGGAAATTGTCTATGAATAAGCTGTCAATCTCACTCGTTGCTGTCTTGGCTTCTTCCGCGGGTTGCGCTGGCTCGGCGAAGGAGGGCTCAACGTCAGCGCCGAAAGAAGACACGCCTGACTCCGGCAAACCCGGTGACTCACCCGGGAGCTCAGGCGGCTCGGGCGGCGGCCACGATGAAACTCCCAGCGGCGGCCAACCGAGCGTTGATCCGCCCAAGCCGGAGGACATCCAGCCACCCAAGGCCGGCGACCTGAAGTACGCGCCCTGCGATCGAACTAACAAACTGGGCAGATTCACCGTCGAACTCGCCGAGAAGTTTACCAGCGTTCAAGGACAAGTCTTGAGCGGGGTGGTCGAAGCGAACGTCCCAGAAATTGTCTCACAAGACAAAGAGTGTCGCGTGCTCAAGGGGCGAGCATTGTTCTGCGATCCTGGCTGCATCGGCGGTGAGACTTGCGGAGCCAATGGCAAATGCACCCCCCACCCGGAGAATATCAGCGTTGGCGTCGTCACGGTATACGGCATGAAGGACCCAATTGTGATTG
>JBDKJZ010000122.1:0-11522 GCA_039796375.1 Pseudomonadota bacterium | reverse complement strand
CCCGTACCCGACGGCGTGGTGAGTGGCTTCTGGCTGGGTGAGGCCGGGCTACAGATTGCGATAGCCGGAGGACAAGTCGACGTATTGTCCGGCCACGGTTGGTCCGTCGACGGAACCGCTCCGAGCGGCGCCCACGCAGTTTGGGGGCCTCCCCAAGGCCCCGTCTGGGTTGTGGGACCCCGCTTTGTGTGTGCCGGAACTCCAGGAAAGTGGCGTTGTCAAGAGCTAGACATCGGGTCGGGAGCGCTGGTCTCCGGCCGGACCGCCCATGGGCCCGTATTCATCGGCGGCCAAAACGGGCTGTGGCGTGCGGACCCCCTGAACGCACCGACTGATGTCACAGAGCTGCCATAATTAAGCCATCTAACTGTTTCATTGTCGCCACTGTGTTGTCTTCAGGCCTTGGTAGCTGGGGCGTCATGCAAACTGAGAGTCGACGCAATTGGATTCTGACCGCCCTCGCGGCGGGTGTGGTTCTAGTGGGATGCAGGGACCGAACCGAAAGCTCCGGTTCGGCACCGTCCGCTGGCTCAACTCAGGCGGTGGTAGCCACCGAGCAGAAAGTGAGTCTGACGGGCGCCGGGGCGACCTTCCCCTACCCGCTCTACTCGAAGTGGATCAGCGAGTACGGCAAGGCTAATCCAAACGTTCGTATCAACTACCAGTCCATAGGTTCGGGGGCGGGTATTCGTCAGATCATCGCTGAGACGGTGGATTTCGGTGCATCCGATGCTCCGATGAAGGACGAGGAGGCCAAGGACGCGAAGGGCAAGCTGGTGCACATTCCCACGACCCTAGGTGCGGTCGTCTTGGCCTACAACCTCCCCGGAGTGAAGCTGCGTCTCGACGCTCAGACCATCACCGGAATTTTTCTAGGTGACATCACGAAGTGGAATGACGCGGTGATAAAGGCACTGAACCCCGAGGCGTCCCTTCCCGATACTGCGATCGTGCCGACGTTCCGAAGCGACGGAAGTGGTACGACAGCGGTCTTCACGGACTACCTCGCTGGAGCCAGCCCGGTCTGGAAAGAAAAGGTCGGGCAGGGCAAGTCTGTCAGCTGGCCCAAAGGCTTGGGCGCCAAGGGCAATGAGGGTGTGACCGGTCAGGTGAAGACCACACCCGGGGCGCTGGGATACATCGAGGCGGTGTACGCAGAACAAAACAAACTCAGCGTAGCTGAGCTGAAGAACCCAGCCGGAAACTTCGTTACCGCGACCGGTGCGGCTGTTACCGCGGCGGCCGAGGGAGTCCAGCTGCCGGATACCCTGTACGCAAGCATCACCAATTCGCCGCAGCCCGGGGCCTACCCGATTGCCGCGTACACCTACCTGCTGGTGTACGAAGACGCGAAGGACGCCGCCAAAGGCAAAGCCATTGCCAAGTTCGCGTGGTGGGCGCTCACCGACGGGCAAGCCTATGCGG
The DNA here is from genome assembly GCA_039796375.1 of Pseudomonadota bacterium. GTDB lineage: Bacteria > Myxococcota_A > Polyangia > Polyangiales > Polyangiaceae > SZUA-265. The sequence goes on along the minus strand of JBDKJZ010000122.1, from coordinate 10,097 downwards.
CGGATCTGAACTACGCACCGCTACCCGCAAGCGTGGCGGCGAAGGTCAAGGACAAGCTGAAGACCCTCCACCACGGCGGTCAGGGACTGCTCTGAGTGTCCATCCAAGCGCAACGAAAGCCTAAGGAGGTCCGAACCAGCGACAAGATCTTTCGCTGGTGCACCAGCGGACCTGCGCTCTTGTTGTGCGTCGTCTTAGCCGGTCTGGGTGTGCAGCTACTGGTTTCCTCGATACCGAGTCTAAAACACTTCGGCGTCGAGTTTCTACTCGGCCGGTCGTGGGACCCCGTCCGCGGCATATTCGGGGCTCTGCCGTTCATCTACGGCACTCTGGTGACATCGTGCGTCGCGCTGTTGATAGCGCTCCCCGTGGGAATAGCAGCGGCGCTGTACCTGTCGGAGCTGGCGCCGGAGTGGGTTCGCTCGCCCCTCGGGTTCATGATCGAACTCCTGGCGGCTGTACCCAGCGTCATCTACGGACTTTGGGGAGTGTTCACTCTAGCCCCGGCAATACGGGAGGTGGTACAGCCAGCGCTAGCCTCCACACTTGGGTTCCTACCGTTTTTCCAGGGGCCTCAGTACGGGTTTGGAATGCTCACCGCCGGAATTATCGTGGCGATCATGGTGTTGCCAACGATTACTGCGGTCAGCCGTGAGGTCGTCATGGCGATTCCCTTGACCCTGCGAGAGGCAGCCTGGGGGCTCGGGGCGACCCGCTGGGAGGCAATACGATTCGCCGTATTGCCGGCTGCGCGCTCGGGCCTGGTTGGTGCCGGGGTGCTTGCGCTCGGTCGGGCCCTTGGGGAGACCATGGCTGTGACCATGGTGATTGGAAATCGCCCTGAGATCAGCGCCTCGCTGTTTTCACCCGGCTATTCGATGGCGAGCGTGATCGCCAACGAGTTTACCGAGGCGACTGACGAACTCCATCTGTCGGCGCTCGCGGAGATCGGGCTACTGCTGTTAGTGCTCACGATCATATTGAACGTCGCCGCACGTGCACTGGTCGGCCGCGTGAAGAGGGCCTGGTAATGTCGGCCGCTTCCGAGACGCTGGGACTGCTTGAGGCTGATAGCTCGGCGGCTAAGCGTGCGTTGCATGCGAAGCTGTTTGAGTGGGGGTGCATGCTCGCCGTTGTCGTGGCGATTCTTCCCCTGGGCAGCCTGCTCTGGTCGCTAGTCTCCAAGGGTGGAGCCGCTATCTCTGTTGACCTGTTCACCGAATTGCCCGTGCCGCTCGGCGAAATGGGCGGTGGCATGGGTAACGGTGCGCTTGGGTCGCTGTACTTGGTTGGATTGGCCTCCTTAATGGGGGTTCCCGTTGCTGTGTTGTCCGGAATCTTCCTCAGTGAGTACGGCGAGACTCGTGCTGGCGCGGCCGTGAGATTCTGCGCCGACGTCCTGAGCGGCATCCCGTCCATCACCGTAGGGCTATTTGTTTACGGTGTCGTCGTGCTACCTATGAAGCGCTTCAGTGTGATCGCCGGCGCCATCGCTCTTGCGATCATCATGCTGCCGACGATCACCCGAACCACCGAGGAGATGCTGCGTCTGGTTCCGAATCAGCTACGCGAGGCTGCGCTTGGCCTAGGGGTCTCCCGGTGGCGCACCACGGCCTCGATTCTGATACGAACGGCGCTCCCCGGAATCGTTACCGGGGTCTCCCTGGCGATTGCGCGCATCGCTGGCGAGACGGCTCCGCTGCTGTTCACTGCCTTCAGTAACTCGAACTGGACTGAGTACATGGACGACCCGGTCGCGTCCTTGCCTGTCCAGATCTACACGTACGCGGTTTCGCCCTATTCCGAATGGCACAGCCAGGCATGGGGTGCGGCGCTGGCGCTTGTACTCGTGATCCTAGTGCTGAGCGTCGCGGCAAAATTTGCGACTCGAACGCGTTACCGCTGAGGCAGCGCATTCACCTGACTTAGGGACCCCGGATATGCAAATGATGACTATACAATCTCCCGCTTCGTTGAAGCCCCGGCTGCAGGTGGCGACTTCCGCGCCGAGCTCCGCACGTGAGCAAGTGTTGGCCCTCGATTCCGGAGCTCAGCTTTCGGTGACCGAGCTGCGCGCGGGGTTTGGCGCAAGCGAAGTCATTAAGGGTCTGACGATGGCAATCGACCCGCGTGCAACCACTGCCATCATCGGACCGTCTGGTTGCGGCAAGAGTACCTTCATTCGTTGTCTAAACCGCATGCATGAGGTGACGCCGGGAGCGTTCGTAGGCGGTAGAGTGGAGCTAAACGGCGTTGATGTTTACGACTCTCGAGTGGATCCGGTTCGGGTTCGACGCCGAATTGGAATGGTCTTCCAGAAGCCCAATCCATTTCCGTCGATGTCCGTGCGAGACAACGTCCTCGCTGGTTTGAAGCTGAATCGGGTCAAAATTGGCAATGTGGAAGAGGTTGTGGAATCTTCGCTTCGCAGCGTCGCGCTTTGGGATGAAGTGAAGGACAAGCTGAAGCAGCCGGGGACGAGTCTGTCGGGCGGGCAACAGCAGCGATTGTGTATCGCTCGTTCGATCGCGCTCAAGCCAGAAGTGCTCCTGATGGATGAACCGTGTTCTGCCTTAGACCCGATCGCGACCGCTCGAATTGAGGAGCTCATCTCGGAGTTGCGGCAGCACTACACGATCGTAATCGTCACCCACAACATGCACCAAGCAGCGCGAATCGCTCAAAAAACGGCATTCTTCTTTATGGGTGAGTTGATCGAATACGATGAGACAGACGTCATTTTTACCCGACCGAGTCAAAAACAAACGGAAGACTACGTAACCGGGCGATTTGGTTGAATCGATGCTTCACACTGACAAACACTACGAGGCGGAACTTGGCGCTCTCGGCTCGGAGATGAGCCGAATGGGTGAGCTGGTCAAGCGCATGCTAGACCAGGGCAGGCGCGCCCTAGCCACGGGGCAGGTTGCCGAAGCTAAGGCGGTTGCGGACCTCGACTATGAGGTAGACTCGCTTGAACTGAAGATTGACGAGATGGCGCTTAGGTTGTTGGCACGCCGTCAGCCCGTAGCTTCGGACCTCCGTTTTATCACAGCGACCTTCAAGATGGTTACTGATCTGGAGAGGATAGGTGACCTAGCGAGCCACTTCGCAGAGCGACTGATCGAGCTCGAGGGTGGCCCGATTCCGTGCGCTGACTCTTTGCTCGTCATGAGTGATCACGCGTCAGCGATGGTTACTGATGCGATGCAGGCTTATGCGGAGCGGGATGAGGCACGAGCTCAAGCGGTACTTGAACTCGACAACACCGTGGATGAGGCTTACGCGCAGCTCTTCCCGCGGCTCGTTTCGTTCATGCTCAGCGAACCTGCGCATTTCGCCGCTGCCCAGCGGGTTCAGTCCATTGCTAAGTATCTTGAGCGGGTCGCGGACCACGCGACCAACCTCGCCGAGATGGTGACGTTCATGGTGAACGGCCGTGACCTCCGACATGGTAGAATAGGAATTCCACAACGGTCCGGTACGACGTAGTTGGCCGATGTTTGCGGACGCGCGTGGCGTGGCCTCTGAGCAGGGACAGGGGCAGGGGCCGAGCTGCCGTTGTCCCTCAGCGGAGCCCTACAGAGCTACAATCAATGCCGCCAGTGAGTTGGCGAACTTGTGCGTGTACTGAGGAGCCGACCTTCAGGGCTGCCCAGAGCTCCGGGGCAAGGTCGCAGTCGTCAGTTTCCTCCGCAGACAAGCGAATCTTCGCGCTGTAGGTCGCTGTCTTGCGGCCGAGCCGCTCACAGCCGACACAGTCACCGGTGCGAGCGAGGTTTGGCTGTGGATCGGTCGGCGTCTCGCTTGAAGTCCCGCTGCTCTTCGCGACCCGTGTCTCCGCCCACTCGAGAGCTTGGTAAGTGCACTTGTCCGCCATTACCGCGACGTCCCTGTATTTGGGGCTACATTCCTCCTTTTCAACGAAGCTGCCGTTTCCTTGGTCGATCTTGCGCGTCTGGCAGCTCTCTCCGTCGGGCACCTTCTCTGTGCTCCGTTTCTCACTCGACCGACCCAGCTCCTTCGCATTGCGCGGCAGCGCATCGCACCACGCAGACTTCGTCACATGGCGGTATTGTTCGACAGCTTGTTCCCTTGTCCAAGTCAGTGAGGTCACCTGGGCCTCTACATCCTTTTTCCAAAAGAAAAATAGGCCGAAGGCCGCGAGCAGAACGGCGACAATACCCATGACAACGAACTTGCCGATCCCCGCGGACCTCTGAGGCACAGGTGGGGGGGGGCCTCCGCCAGCGAATTCCGCTCGGGCGTCTGCGGCAGTCTCACCTAAGAACAGCTGCTCGCTCTGGAAGACCTGGTCGGCGCGCCTGGCTACCTCTGCCGTGCCCTCAAGAGGTGCGCCGCAGTGACCGCAGTTGCGGCACGCCGCGCCCTGCGCTTCCGAACAGGAGCCGCACAGGCGGTCAGCACCCACCATCGGATGATCGCTCACGGCGATCTTCTCGCTGTCCGGCGGAAAGTACCGAGCGGAAGCGTCCTGCGGGGCGCCGCAAGAGGGGCAATGCCGGTGGGTCACCCCGAGGTTCTTGAGCTGACCGCAGTACTTGCAGTCCCACAACATCTCGTACACTTTTTCCAAAGTCAGACTCTCCATCGCGACTGCGGATGCACTCTGCGTCGAATACCCAGCGGGGTCGAGAAGGACAAGCCCTCTACAAAACCTCCTCCACCGAATCACTTCCAGGGGTCGGTGCGACCAGCGTAGCCGGAGGGAATCGCGCATCATCCTCCCACTTGGAGGAGGCCGGGGCCGGTCGCTCCTGAGGCGTTCGTACGAATCGCTACTCGGTGGCGGGCACCAACTCGAATGTTCGGACTTCTTTCGTCACAGTCCAAGGACCGACTAAAGCCCCAAATTCTTTGAAGTGGGAGCTCGCGAGGTGCACGTCGAACGCTGCTTTGTCGGTGTAGAGCTCGTAAAGGAAGATCGTGCAGGGATCTGTCGGATCTGCGCAGACATCGAAACGATGGCACTCAGGCTCCCGGTCTAGAGAGTTCTTCGCCTGGGTACAGACCGCTGCGTGAAACTCAGCGGCATGGTCCGGAGAGACCTTAAACAGTACCGTGACTACGAAAGAATTGAGCGGTGGGGTCATGATAGATACTGCAACGCCTTTAGGAAGAAGTCGTTTGAACCAAAGTTGCCGGACTTGAGCGCGAGCGCGAGGTCGCCGTCTGGAGACGTCGTCCAAGGCACGCCTGGGTCGATTTCTGGACCGATGCGAAGCGCGCACAGCTGAAGACTCTCGACTACGGCGCCGGACGTCTCTCCGCCGGCGACAATGAATCGCGTTGTCCCCGTTGCTCGAAGTCGGCGCGCGATCTCCGCGATGGCTGCTTCAACGGCTGAGCCTGCGGTGAGCTTTCCGTACGCGTCCTCGGTCGCCTGTCGCTGTGACTGGTCGGCGCTTGAGTAGATCAGCACGGGCGTGTTCCCGAGGCGCTCTTGAGCCCAGGCGACGGCATCAGCGACGACTGGCGCTCCCGCCAGCAAGCTCTCGACGTCTAGGCGAAATGCCGGGAGGCGCTCTGACGCCAATGCCACTTGAGCGCGTGTGGCTTCTGAACAGCTACCTGCAAGTATCACGGTATGCCCTGTCGGTGGGATGAACCGGGGTCCCGAGCTCGTGGTTCCCGAAGCGGCGTATTTCTCGAGTAGGCGCTTTCCGACTCCAGCGGCAAGGGCAGACCCACCCGTGACGAGCTTCATGTCACCGCACGCATATCCTAGGTCCTCGACGTGGCGCTCCGAGAGGGCGTCCGCTATGCATACTCGGGTACCCTTGCCGGACATCTGGTCTAGTTCGTTTTGGATCGCCTCTACCCCCGCGTTGACGCGAGCGTACGGGAGTAGTCCCACGGCCAGCCGGGTCTGCTTGGACAGAACTCGAACCAGGTTGGAGTCATGCATCGGGGTCAACGGGTGATCGCGAAGACTCGACTGTTCAAGCAAGGTGCCGTGCACGAACAGATGGCCTAGGTAGACGGTGCGGCCGTTGGCCGGGAACGCCGGGCACGCGATCGAGAGCTCTACTCCGAGCTCAGCCATCAGGGCCTCAATGACTGGTCCGATGTTTCCCTGGTCAGTTGAGTCGAAGGTCGAGCAGTACTTGAAAAAGAAGTGCTCCACTCCCTCAGCGCGTAGTCGCCTGACTGAGGCAAGGCTCTGGGCCACGGCCTCCTCTGCGGGAATCGTTCGGGACTTCAACGCAATGACGATCGCCTGATCCTTCGGGATAGGGCTGTTCCCGGGAACACCCACAATCTGAGTGGTGCTGAGTCCAGCTCTAGTCAGCGTGAGCGCGACATCAGTCGCACCTGTCAGGTCATCGGCGATACAGGCAAGGAGCGTTTTTACTTCGGTATTCATGCCACTGGGCCTCACTGGTTAAGCCCTGAGCGCAAGTATTTCGAATGCGCACAGGAGGGGGCGTTGTGTCGGAACTTGGACTGGTCCACTGCAGCCCAGAGATCGTGTCCAGCGCACGGGCGGTGAGCGCGCTGGTGCTTTGGCTACACAGCCAACTCACAGGCCCGCCGAGCGGCTTCATCCTCCCCATGGACCTTAGGACCATGGACCTCGATGAACGGCGCCGCCAGCGGCAGGCATGCTAGTAGTTCCAGTGAGTCGGCGCGACCCCGGCGACCGGGGAGCGGAACGAGAACAGCTCCTGCCCCAGGAGGCAGCCGAGTACGACGGTCTTGAGGTCCGGACCTGAGAACGCCAAGCTAGACACGCTGCGGAGCTTCTCGCTCTGGATGTTATCCAGATGGGGTCGTCCCAAGGTCTTGTCTATGAAGGCCGCTTCGACCTGAGCCAGGTACTCCGCGTTGGAGTCTTCTACGATGACCTGTTGCTTTCCGTCTTCGGTGACCCGGATCAGACGATTGCTGACGATGCTTGTCACCCAGATTCCGCCTTCCTGGTCGAAAGCCATACCGTCGGGGAAGGTCGCTCCGGTGAACTCAGTAATGGTCTTCTTGTTTGACAACGATCCATCCTCAGCGATGTCATAGGTTGACAGGCGCTGCGAAAAGGTCTCGTTGACGAACAAGCGCGCGCCGTCGGGATGCACCAAGCACTCGTTGGTATATCCAACGTCAGTCGCCACTATTCGCGCTGCGCCGCGGTCCAATAGCACTATGAATCCGTCCGAAACGTCGTTGCGGTAGGCGAGCGCCCGCGGCCGCGTGCGGGTGCTGACCGTGATCCAAAGTCGCCCCTGCTTGTCCTCGTGCGCGAAGTTGGTCGGCGGAAGGGCAGCGCCGTCGACTTCAAGCAGGAGCGGTTCAAGTGAGCCGTCCCGGCCTAGACGGTAGACGCCGCCGTCGTCTGCCCCGAGGTGACACAACAAGAAGGAGCCATCTCGCATGAGAGTGATCCCGTTGGGTAGAACCTGAAACGAGTCAGAGCGGGCCAAATACTCGCATACTTCACCGTTCGCTTTGATCTCCGAGACGCCACCGCGCCAGTTGGATGCAAAGACGGAGCCGCTAGCGGTCGCTAGGACGCACTCAGGGCGAGCCAGATTATTACCGAATGGCGTCAGCTGATCGAGACCGACGCGCTTCAGGTGACTAGATGCGAGCGTTGCTTGACTCATAATCCTGTTGCCTAATTATCGACCTTTGACGAGCGCTTCGACGTTTGCGGCGATGGCGTTCGTGATCTTCTGCGTACCGGCTTGTCCGCCGAGCTCGTAAGGGAGCATATCGGGCGAAAGGAACGTGTTTTCGGCGGCTTGGTTCAGGATCGAAGCTGCCCTCGCGAGGCTTTGGTTGCCGGTAGAGTGAGAGAGCCAATCGAGCATCAGCGCGCCCGAGAGAATGGTGGCGGTCGGGTTAGCTTTGCCTTGCCCCGCGATGTCCGGTGCGCTGCCATGACAAGGCTGAAACACGGCGTTGTTGTCACCAATGTCGGCCGATGGGGCCATGCCCATGCCGCCCATCAAACCGGCTCCCAAGTCGCTGAGGATGTCGCCGAACATGTTCTCGGTGACGAGCACGTCGAAGTCCCAGGGCTTCTTCACCATGTTGAGTGCGGTCGCGTCCACGTACGCGTGGTCAGCCACGAGATCGGGGAAAGCTTTAGAGCGCTCGTCGAAGATCTTTCGGAAGAACGCCATTGAAGTGAACACGTTGGCCTTGTCGACGCAAGTGACGCGACCTGGAGACCCTGCCGCTTTTCGCGTCGCGCCCAGCTTGAATGCAAAGTCGAAGAGTCGCTCGCACGTGTTACGCGTAATGACCATCGTGTCACGAGCTTCGTGATCACCGATCAACTCACCTTTTCCATGCGACGCGAAGAGCCCTTCCGTGGACTCACGGATCAGCACGAAGTCGATAGTCTTGCCCTCGGGAACGCGCAGGGGCGTTGGGAGGCTAGGCAAGACCTTCACTGGGCGAACACCTGCGTACAGTCCCAGCTCGAAGCGGATTTCTATTTGCGGCGCAATTTCTGTTCCGTTGTCATAGCGGATCTCGGGCCACCCCATGGCGCCGAGCAGGATCGCGTCGGCTGCGCGGCAGGCGTCCATACTCGCCTTGGGAAGCGACACGCCCGTGTCACGGAAGTGTAGCGCGCCCGCGGGGAGGTCTTGGAACTCAAGCTGGAACCCCCCAATTAGCGATTGAAGCTGCTTGAGGATCGTGACGCATGCCGGCGTGACTTCTCGTCCGATTCCGTCCCCTGGGAGTACTGCAATTTTGATGCTTGTCATGGTGTGCCGTGTGTTTGCTATTGTTTGGGCCGTTCACTCTAGGAGGCGGCTGCCACGTTGGGGTGCACGGGGTGTTGGGTTTCGCCGAACCTCCGGCGTTTTGACTCTCTTCTGACGCCGCGTCCGGTGTAGGTCAGGCAAGAGACTACATTGTCGTGCCCTTTGACTGCGGAGGGCTAGTTTTATGGGCGGCAGCCTCGAACAGGCAAGCACTTTCCCCAGAGGTCGAGAAGTCGGCAGCGGTCGCTGTGCCCCCGCGGCACACCGCCAACAACCGCGCTCCTCGGGCGACCCTCTGCAACTTTTCTCCGCTGGCGGCTGGCTCGCACTGGCTACCGCGGTCAGAGCGGATCCGCCTGTTCAGGCGCCGAAAGCTCCCTGCTCCAACTGGGCCAGCGGGGCTTCTAGGTCGTTCCCACGGCAGGGTGGCGCGACGCATCCGAGCGGGGCATCGGGATAATGCTGGCGCTGAAGAACCGCTGAGCGAGACCTGCCGTGTCCTCGAACAGCGCGGCGGGTGTGCCGCTGGCGACCAGCTTGCCCTGATCGAGCACGTGCACCTGGTCGGCGATCTTGTGAGCTTGGACCATGTCGTGGGAGATGATGACGCTCGCCACGCCGAAGTCGTCCCGGGTCTTCAGAATGAGGTCGTCGACTAAGCGAGCTGTAAGGGGATCGAGGCCGCTTGTGGGCTCATCATACATCAGGATTTGCGGTTCGAGGACCAGGGCACGCGCGAGGCCAACCCGCTTGCGCATCCCCCCAGAGAGCTCGGAGGGGAACCGGTCCAAGATACCCGGCAACTCAAGGCGCACCAGGGTTGCCTGGACTTTTGCCTCGATCTCCTGGCCCGACAGCGTTGTGTGCTCGCGCAGGGGAAGACCAACGTTGTCCAGCACGGTCAATGAATCGAGGAGGGCAGAGTACTGAAAGACCATGCCGAACTTGCGCCTGAGTCGACTCAACTGCCGTTCATTCAAAGGAACGATGTCTTCGCCATCAATCAGCACTCGGCCAGACGTTGGCTTGTCTAGCCCGACCATGATACGTAACAAACTCGTCTTGCCGGCCCCGGAAGCACCGATAATCACTGCCACTTCCCCGCGGTCGACCGTCAGACTGACGTCCGATAGAGCCAGCGTCTCTCCGAACAGCTGGCTCACGTGGTCGACAGCGATGGCAGGCGCTGTCACGGACTGCCCAGCTTGCTGCGCAGCTTCTTCATCATCTCGTCGAACGTGTGATTGGTGAGGAAGTTGTTGAAAGTACCGCGGTACTGGTTGACCATACTCACACGCTCGATCGAAACGTCCTCGACTCCCCATTTGCCGTTCTCTTCTGACAGCGTGTAGTCGATCG
>JBDKJZ010000121.1:0-11605 GCA_039796375.1 Pseudomonadota bacterium | reverse complement strand
TACTGAGCTCTGATGAGCCGCTCGTGTCCGGGACAGCTCACCGTGATTTTCGGCAACTCGGGTTCCACGCGGGCTTGCTGTTCGATACTCACGCTCTGCGATCGTCGCACTTTGGCGGAGCCGGTGACACTCTGGAGACCCTCGACTTTGAGCGGATGGCCCGCGTGGTCGAAGGCCTCCGCCGCGCACTCCCCGCGTTGCTAGGACCCCCCGCCACCGATCCTGCTCAACTCCCCTAAGCTTGAAGACGCCGGGGTAAGCGTTTCCAGCTAGCGAACGAGCCAGCGGGCGAGCGTCCCGGCGACGAGTCCTGCCAGCACGTCATCGGCCATGATGCCGACACCCGCGGGTTTCATTTTTTCGGCTCGCGCAATGGGCCCAGGCTTCAGGATATCGAAGACCCGAAAGAGCAGCCAGGCAGCCACCTGAGACGCCAGGCTTCTATCGCGGACGAACCCGAGCGCGATCAGCGCGCCCGCCACTTCGTCAATGACAACCAAGCTGGGGTCCTTGTCGTCGAGGTCATCTGCAACGACTTGAGCGGCCCAGACGCCTACCGCAGTGATCAACACGGTGCTGCTGAAGTAGACGACTGGGTGGCTGCGCCGGAGGAGCCAATACAACGGAAGCGTCGCCAGCGAACCTGCGGTTCCTGGGGCGACTTTTGAGTACCCGGAGCCGAGCCAAGTCGCCAACGCATAAGCGACGTGCGTCTTCGTCAGCATTCTCAAGAGCCATCCGTGGAGGGGGTGGCGCTCAGAGCGCCTCGCGTGGGATTTCACACCACTCAGCAACGGCGACCGGAGCGAATTTCTCCGAATACCACGCGGCGGTGGGGTTCCAGCGCAGCTCCACGTCGTGCATCGGGCCGACGAACTTCAGCCGGCAACTGGCCACGAAACGCCGGAGCTCTTTGCTGGCGCGCCCTTCTGAAGGCTCCTGATGGCTGCGCAGAGCAAGCGCTGGCGTGTTCCATAAGCCAGCGATGAAGACCAGGTGATTGCCGATGGCCGTGCGGTAGGGCTGGATGATTGACCTACGGTTGTCATCGAGTGGTGCGCCGGGCAGCGAGGCCGCGGGCACTTTGGCTTTGGTGAATTCGCAGTGGGCCTCACCGAATCGGCGATCGTCCGCGCAGGCCAAGAGAGCACTATCGGCGGTTACCAAAGTGACGTCAATTGTGTGCACAGAGTCGAGCGCCCACGTGTTGACGTCGGGTCCAATCTGCTGCTTTGGCGCGAAGTGCGTATCTGCAGCGGCGTTGAGCCGGTCGAAGGAAACAACGGCGATCACTCCCAGCAGCGCTGTGGCGACGAGCAACTTCCTGTCGAAAAAGCGGGCCCACCTGCTGGTGGTGGGCTGAACCGGTTCGAGGGTCTGGGCGTCACTCATGGTTACCTGTTAGCAAGTGGCTCGCTTAGCGACAATCACTAAACACGGCAGCAGAGAGCGCCAGACCCAAGATTTCGTGCCTTTTCGTGCCGAAGTGGTGCCGTCCCTGGGCTGCAGCGCTACGAGATCCAGACCCGGGCCCAGGAGGACTTGAAGAGTCCTACCGCCCTGCGGCGGCGGATGACCTGAACGGCGACAGCAAGTCGGACCCGGCGGGAGGCAAATCGGTCCTAGGTGGTGCTCCACAGTCAGGCAACCGCGCACCAGCCGCCGTCACGTTACTCGATCAAAGTCTGACTCTTAGGCAGACAACAAGGAACGCAGCTTCTTCAGAGATGTCGGGAACCGCAACGTGGCGATCCGAGTTTCGGGCTTCAACGTCACGTCGGACAAACGACAGCACGGGCACTGGTTCAAAAGACGACCAGGACGACGCAAGTTCACGTCCGTCAAGTACCCCTGCGCTGACCGCAGTCCCGACGAATGCGAAGGGAATGTGGACGAGCCGGAGTGTTCGCTAGCCACGTTGTGGCTCTTAACGCCGTGAAAGCGACGCGCCTTGCCCCTGACCAAGACCCGGTGGAGCCTGCTCAAGCGGCGGAGGAACCTCAAACGCAAAGAGCGAACTCGCCTCAAGGAACTCGTGAATCGGAACCTGCGGGTCTATGCGCGCCTACCTCCTCAAAAGAAGGAGTTCCTTGAAGCGCAGTGAGGGTTTCAACAACAAGGCCCGGATTACGACACGAAAAGCGTACGGCTTTCGCAGCTACGAACCCGTGCGAATCGCGCTGTTCCATTCCCTCGGAGACCTTACGACACCCCTTGGCTCGCCCACAAATTTTTCTGAAGAGGCTCATTGGGGTTTTCCTGCCGATCCTTAAGCGAACACGGACTCAGGGAAATTATGCAAACATCATGGCTAGCGCTAGCAATTGGCCCGCTCAGCGACAATCACTAAACACCTGTGAGAACAGCGCCTCACCGAGGATCTCGTGGCCCTTGGCGCCGAAGTGGATGCCGTCCTTGAACGGGGCCGCGTACTCAGGGCAAAGTTCGTGTGGGTGGCCACAACGCAGTAGGGTATGGGCGTCGATCACGTGCTCGACTGAGACGCCACGCTGGCTTTGTATCCAGCTGTTTAGCGCTAGTGTGTTCTCGCCGCGCCGGGCGTTGAAGTAGCGCTCGAAGCCGCCCCAGGGGGCGACACTGAAGGCGACGACCTGCGCGCCGAGCTCCTGCGTCCCGCGGTACATTTGTAGCAAGTCCGTTTGGATCTTGTCGTTGGTCCGTTTGGCGGTCAGGTCGCTATACAGATCGTTCACGCCGCCGAAGATCGCCACATGGGTGTACTTCGCCCCGCTGCCTCGGACCTCGCGCTGGAAACGGCGGGCCATCTGATTGACCATGTCGGCGCCCTTGCCGAAGTTGTCGAAGCGGCTGTCAGGACAGCGCGTTTCTAAGCTTCGAATGAAGCCACCGCCGTGTGACTTCGCGTCCGTCAAAGAGTCGCCGACGAAGGCCACCGTGTAGCGACGTTTCGGGGCGTCTTTTTGCTCGCCTTGAGCGCTGCTTGGTCCAGGGGGCGTCTGCGCTGTCGCGTCAGTGGGATGCTGGGCGGGGATATCGTCGCCTAAAAACAGGACACGCGGACCGGCGCTCGCGATCTCGCCTGGCCCGCGTTGAGCGATCGTCTCGGCGGGCGGTGGGGTGCTTGAAGAGGAGCTCGGCCTGCACGAAGGCATCACCAGCAGCACGGCTGCCAGCGCGGCGGACGCCGGACAGTTCAGGAGCTTCTGCGCCTGGCGAGGGGTGCAACCCTGCCCGCCTCGGCTTCGCTCTGCTCTTTTCGCTGTGTGATGCCGCTCTTTCGGAGAGACGGCGGATGGGGGCCTTTCCCGCACGCACTGAGCCTCGCCCGCGCCCAAGCCAGCGCTTCGCTTCGGCTCCGCAAGAATACCTGCGCGTGTGGGAGCGGAGCCAGTTGGTTGAGTGCTTCGACGAGTCCGCAATGCGCGCGCGAGGTTACCACGAAGGCCTCTCCCACCAGCAGTTCTTCTGCTAGGGCGAGCGCTTCGAGTCGGTATCCGGCGAGCAGCTCACGGCAGCGCGCCCCGGGGACGGAGCTGCGACTCAGATCGTAGACCACTACGAAGGGTTCGGCGCGGGCGACGCAGCGCTCGAGGTCGTGCTTGTGGCGTATCAGGTCCGACTGACCCATGCACACTGGGGCCTCGAAAAGCACCAGCGGCCACTGGGAGTCGTTGCAGTGGATGGAGTTCCGCACAGCGCCGTGGAGCCTAGCCGCGGAGCCTGGGTGGGCCCAGCTGAATCAGGCCGTCTTAAGGTCCGGAACGTGGTTTCGTGGGACACCAGCGCCGGCCGGCACACACCCAGCTGGGTCAGGGTTCCTCCGCACCGCGAGTAGATCGCCTGGGCGGGCCAAGACGTGCGGCTAACCTTAATGGCTGTGCTGAGTGTCGTGGAGCAGCTCGCCGATCAGTTGGTCGGCGCGCTCATCGGAAATTCCGAGCCCCGTACGCAGCTGTTCAAAGAGGGCCTTCTCGCCATCGCTGACCACGCCATCGGCGATCGCCACCGCCGCGCAAAGAACGACCGCGAGTTCAGCCTTCACGCGTGGCTCTTGTAGCAGCGCCTCGATCACCGCCCGGAGGCGTAGCGCGGGTCCCTGAGTCGCGGAGGCCCGACCGGCAGCTTCCAGCATGGCTTCCATGTGGACGGTCCGCACTTGGTCTTCGCTCAGGATTTCGAGCGCGCCCCTCAGCACTTCGCGCTCGACGTTCAGGACCTTGCCGTCGGCGGCCATCATCAAGTACATCGCCTCGCAGAAGACCCCGTAGCGCTCGACGCTGGAGACGGCTTCCATCACTTCTCGTGACGCGGTAGGAAATTGCATCGACGGGCGCTCAGCCAGTCGCTTCAGCTTTTCTCGCAGGGCCTCTAGAGCGGCGACTGTCAATCCCGGTAACACAGGCGGCAGTATCGCCCTTATCCCCCGCGTTGCAAGTGCTTCGGAGGGTGAAAAGGGACTCGCCAGCGCGAAGCCGGATTATTCAACCTTAAGCAAGCTGGGTTCGAATCCTTGCGGCGCGTGGAAGCCCAGCAAATTCACTGTGGTCGCCGCGATGTTGGACAAGGCAGCGCTAGCCGGAGTGTGCAAGCGCAGCGTTGGCGCACCAGGGGCGAACAAGTGGAGCGGAACCGGGTTTAGCGTGTGACTGGTCTTCACCTTTAGGAGGCCGCGTTCATCGCGCGCCAGGCCCTGGTTCTTGTCGTGCTCGTACATTTCGTCGGCGTTTCCGTGATCGGCGGTGACCAGCAGGGCGCCCTCCGACTTCTTGATGAAGCGCATCAGGCGTCCCAGCTGCAGGTCGACTGCTTCCACCGCTTGGATTGCCGCATCCCGGTGCCCGGTGTGACCCACCATATCGCCGTTGGCGTAGTTGAGCCGAGCGTGCCGGTACTTGCCGTTCTCGAGTTCAGCCAAGAGCCGATCGGTGATCTCCGCCGCCTTCATCCAGGGACGCTCCTCGAAGGGCCGCGTGTCACTCGGGATTTCGACGTAGGTCTCGTTCTTCTCATCGAACTTGCCGCTGCGGTTGCCGTTCCAGAAGTAGGTGACGTGTCCAAACTTCTGGGTTTCGCTGATGGCCAGCTGCGAGATCGAGTTCTTCGCTAGATACTCGCCGAGGGAGTGATCGATCGAGGGCGGCGTGACCAGGAAGCTCCGTGGGAGGTGCAGGTCGCCGTCGTATTGCATCATGCCAATGAACAGCACGTCGAGCCTTGCACCCCGCTCGAATCCGCTGAAGGTCTCCTGTTCGAACGCCTGCGTGATCTGAATCGCTCGGTCGCCGCGGAAGTTGAAGAGGATGACCGCCGAGCCATCGCGGATGGGGCCAATCGGTTCGCCCCGTTCGTCTTGGATGGTGAACGCCGGGAGGTTCTGGTCACCGATGCCAGGCTGCTCAGCGCGGAAGGTCTCGATCGCCTCACGTGCGCTCCGAAAAGCGCGCGCCTGCCCGAGCACGTGGGTCTTCCACCCGAGCTCCACCATACCCCAATCCGCTTCGTAGCGATCCATGGTCAGCTTCATGCGCCCACCACCCGAGGCGATGCAGTAGTCTCGGCCTTGCTGACGGAGTTCGCTGAGTACGCTCTCCAGCTGCTCGACGTAGTGCAGCGACGAGGTTTCATGTACGTCGCGCCCATCGAGCAGCGCGTGTACGCGGACGCTCTTGATCCCGTCGTCGTGCGCTCGCTTGAGCATCGCGAGCAAGTGGGCGATGTGGCTGTGCACGTTGCCGTCGCTGAGCAAGCCGATGAAGTGCAGGGGCTGCCCGCTGCTCGCCACGCGGGCCCGCGCCGCTTGCCAGGCCTCGCTCGTGAATAGGGCACCGGTAGATACCGCGTGTTGCACCAGCTTGGCGCCTTGGTCGAACACGCGCCCGGCGCCTAGCGCATTGTGGCCCACTTCGCTATTTCCCATGTCCGCGTTGCTCGGCATCCCCACCGCGACGCCGTGGGCCTTCAGCTGAGTCGTGGGCACGTTCGCGTTCAGCCAGTCCAAGTTCGGCGTCCGCGCAAGCCAGACCGCGTTGGAGTCATCCTCCAAACCGATTCCCACCCCATCCATCACGCAGATCACGACGGGACCTTTGATGCCTGGGAACTGGTCGTTTCTCTTTAGCTGCCACTCACTCATGAGACGGCTCTTAGTCGGTTCACCGTCGCTGCGCCAAGGTCAAAAACCTCGACTTGGAGTTCGGCTTCCGCCCTACAGCACCCGCTCGGGTGGGGTTGCGGTCAGGGCGGAAAGTCCCAGGCTATCAGCGCAGCTGCTCGACGATCTGGTGACACTTGTCGAGGAGCTTGGTCCGCGTCTGTCTAGAGAAATTGAAGTGATCCATCACTCTCATCGCCTCCGCTTCGCTGGCTTCTCCAAGCCCAGGCGCTCCGGCTTCCGCGGCCAGCCAATCGGCAAGAGAGACGATCCCCGCGAGCGGGTTGATGCGGCCATCGACCACGAAGCTATGGTGGTGGGCGACGACCCACTGCACTCCCCAAGGCAGGCGCCATTTCTGCCCCATCACGGCCGACGCTTCCTCGTGAACCTCTCGGACGGCGGCCGCGATCTCTTCGAAATCTTCCGGTTGATCCTCTTCTGGGAGCTGCCCGAGCACGATGAAGCAGCCAGCGATACCGATGTCGTGCAGCAAGCCGCAAAGGAACGCTCGTTCCCCCGGGAGCTGCAGCGAGCGGCACAGGCCCCGCGCGACGTGAGCTGTTGCTGTGCTGTGAAAACGTAGCTCATTCATCGGATCTTCGAACACGTCACTCTCGAAGATCGCGGTCTTCATGGCGGCCTCCAGAAACACTGTGGTCAGCCGCGCGATCCCCAAGCGGGTCACGGCTTCATTCAGTGTCTCGATGGGCGCACCTCGCGAGTAGAACGCCGACTGCGCGATACTGACCACCTTGCCGGCGATCAAAGGTTCACTCTCCATCAGGACCAAGATCTTCTTCAGATCGACGGCGGGGTCCCGAGAGAGCTCAAGCAAATCGAGCGCTACTTTGGGCAACAACGGAGGATCGTAGTTCGGGGCGCGAAGCGTCTCACGCAAGAGGGACACGATCGCCGAGGGCTGCTCAACGAAACGATTAGGTCTTGCGGACAGCGCCGGGGTCGCCACGGCCGTTGAACGGCCAAAGTCACCCAAACTGAAGCCCCCCCGCAGTGAGCGCTCGCCCGAAAGGGGACCCTGCGCAACTAGGTCCTCTAAAACAGGGCCAAAAACCGCCACGACCTCCACGCGTCCCGGTTTGCGCCGGCGCAAAGCCTGACCACGCGGGCGGCGGGTTCGTCGCACAAATCGCGGCCGAGGAAAACTTGTCGTGGTAGATCCGGCCCACAATGACCCAGTCTCCCCTGCGCGCGAGCGAGCATCTCCAGGAAGTCCGTTACGAAATCCGCGGCCCTTTGGCGCGAAGAGCCGAGCAGCTCGAGAAGGCGGGCAACGAGATCATTAAGCTGAATATCGGCAACCCTGGGGCGTTCGGCTTTCGGATGCCCGAGACGATGCGCCGCGCGCTGGTTGAAAACCTGAGCTTGGCCGAGCCCTACTGTCATCAGAAGGGGATCTTCCCGGCGCGGGAAGCGGTGGTGATGCAGCAGCAGGATCGCGGCGTGATGGACGTGAGCGCCGACGACGTGTTCATCGGGAACGGAGTGAGCGAGCTCATTATGCTGTGCATGCGCGCGCTCCTAAACCCAGGGGATGAGGTGCTCGTGCCCTGTCCGGATTACCCGCTTTGGACGGCGTCGGTCGTCATCCACGGCGGTCAGGCTATCCACTACCCCTGCGGACCCGACAATACATTCGAGCCAAAGCTGGAAGACATCGCAAGTCGGATTACCAGCAAGACCCGCGCCATCGTGGTCATCAACCCCAACAATCCCACTGGCGCGGTCTACTCGCGTGAGCTGCTGCAGGGTATCGCTGACCTAGCCGCCAAGCACCAGCTCGTGCTTTTCGCCGACGAGATCTACGATGAGATGTTGTACGATGGGGCCAAGTACGTGCCGATGGCACCTCTTGCGAAGGACTGCC
Source organism: Pseudomonadota bacterium (assembly GCA_039796375.1). GTDB lineage: Bacteria > Myxococcota_A > Polyangia > Polyangiales > Polyangiaceae > SZUA-265. Next base: position 3,584 of record JBDKJZ010000121.1, on the reverse strand, counting down.
TCTGCGCGACCTTCGGGGGGCTCAGCAAGATCTATCGGGCCTGCGGGTTACGTGTGGGCTGGGTCACTTTCAGCGGTGAGCGCGCGCATGCGAGCCACTACCTGACCGCGATCGAGCTGCTCGCCAGCTTGCGGCTCTGCAGCAATGTCACTGGACAGTGGGCGGTGCAGACGGCCCTCGGCGGCTACCAGAGCATCGGCGCCCTGACCTCCCCTGGGGGGCGCCTCTATGAGTCTCGCAAGGCGCTGCTCGCCGCTGTGGACGCGAGCCCGTATCTCGACGTGGTGGTGCCGAATGGCGCGATGTATGCCTTCGTACGAGTCGATGCCGACCAATTTCCCGGCTTTGACGACCAGCGTTTCGCTCTAGACTTGCTTGAGCGAAAACACGTGTTGCTCGCCCCGGGGAGTAGCTTCAACGTTCCCTACCGCAATCACTTTCGGACCACCTTTTTGCCCCAGGCGAAGGAGCTCACGGAAGTGTTCTCACGGATCGACGAACTTCTAAGCGAATACTCTAAGGCCCCATGAAAGTACTCTTCGCCACCTCGAACCCGCACAAAGTGCAGGAGGTCCGTGCGGTCTTGGCCCCGCTCGGGATCGAGGTCCTCGACTTCTCTTCGATGAAGCAAGTCCCCGCAGAGCCTGAAGAGGACCAAGAGACGTTCGAAGGTAACGCTCGCCTAAAAGCGCTGTACTACGCGAAGCACATCGGTCAGGTGTGTTTGGCTGAGGACTCTGGCATTGAGGTGGATGCCCTGGGCGGCGCTCCTGGGGTGTATTCGGCACGCTACGCCGGAACGAGCGGAACTCGCGAAGAGCGCGATCGAGCGAACAACCGGAAGCTGCTCTTGGAACTGCTCACCACCCCAGAGAGTGAGCGGCAAGCGCGGTTCGTTTGCGCGATGTGCTTGGCGGCTCCTTCAGGCGAACTCTTGGCAGAGAGCCGGGGGGTATTCGAAGGCGCGGTGGGGCTTCAGCCTGGGGGCACGAACGGGTTTGGCTACGACCCCATTCTTTATTTGCCCGAGCTTCGCTGTACGAGCGCTCAGCTTTCTACTGAGGAGAAGAACGCGCGGTCCCACCGCGGGGCCGCTGCGCGCGCCCTGGCGGAGAAGCTCAAGGGGCTGGATTTGAAGCGCAACAGGTAGGCGCGCCTTAGCGGACGGGTAGGGCGGACGCGCCCACGTAGGAGCGTGTCACCGAGGGTGGTTTTTCTCGACCGTCCATTGCCGCGCAACCTTCCTGCGATACTCTTGCGGCGAGGTGGGGATGACCGGCTACTTTTCTCAAGGCTCGTTACTGTTGATCGCTCTGGCCACGGGTTGTGCCGGCGATGGCGGTCACCCGCCGTTTATTACCGATACCTCTGGCGCGGAGGCCGAGTGCGATGCGGGGGCGTGTGCAGGGCAGGGGATGCAGCTCGCCCCACCGGACCGCTCACTGAAATGTTTGGATGAGGAGACTCTAAAAGAGTTCACCGAACCGCTCCTAGGCACAGTCGAGCGCTTCGATAGCGACTACTTTCATCCGCTAGAGACCGCCGCGGTCGAGGGCGCCTACGAAGTCAAGACCCTTGGCGCCCGAACCAATACCCTCGCGTGCGCCTCCAGCCCCGGGGGGCAACCGTTTGCGCTTCTCGGCGGCACTGAGCGCGAGGGCGGTTTTGGCCCTCTCTTGTTGCTGCCCGATGGTCACAAGAACTTTTGGCCAACGATGATTCAAAAGGCCCCGACGCGCGATGCCGACTTGGGGAGAGTTCCCGTGTTCGGGCCGGCACAAATGAACAAGATCTTCAAGGACACCGGGGTTAAGCCCGATCCCACGAAGGGCCACATCGTGGTGGAGTTCACGTTCGTGGACGAGACCATGCAAAGAACTCGCTTTTCAGGCATTAAGCTAAGCGCCGCGGCGGCGAGCGCTGTCGCCTACCGGGTGGGGTCGACCTGGACCACGGACGCCACCGAGACCGACTCGAATGGCCTCGGCGTGCTGCTCAACGTTGGCGCGAGTGACGAGGGCCTCGGTATGGCCCTGGACGCGCACTATGTCTTCCCAGGAGGTTCCGGGGACAAGAAGTCGCACCCGATCGAGAACGTCTGGGTCTTCTCGGGTGCGGTCACCTACGTGGCCCAGACCCCCGAAGGTTGATTTCCAAAGGCGGCAGTCTTGAGACGGCAGGGCGGCCGTCTCAAGGACCAGTTCAGTTCTTCACTGCAGGCTGACGTTGCTGATCAGGACTTTGAGGCGGCTAGTCAGCTCAGCTTCTTTTTCGCTGAGAGCCACCAAGCCTCCGGAAAGTTTGCCTAGCTGGGCTTCTTGCTCCGCGAGTTTTCTCGCGAGCTCGGCTTGCAGGGCATCATTGCCTTTGGTTTTTCGAAGCGTGTCCAAGTTGGCGCGGACCCTGTCTTGATCGCGGCTCAAGGCGTCGTGCTGCTTCCTCAAGCGAGCTGCCTCGGTCTCGATCTCCGACAGCTGAGCTTTAAGCGCCAGCACTTGCTCAATCGCCTGCTTTGCTGCGGCGGGAATGTTTCCACCTTTGAGGTACACCTTGAGGAGCGTCGTGCTGTCGCTGCTGTCAATGGACACGTTGCGCACCATCTTGCTCGTCCACTCAACGGCCAGCGCCGCTTTGCCCTTCGCCGGAACTGTCACGGGGACTAGCAGCGCGTCGGTGGTCTCGACGGTCTTTTCGGGGCGGTTCTTGAGCGTCCAGCCCGCGCGCTTGTCGGTGCGGATGTACGCGCGAACGGGGTCTGAGTGGAGGTTATTGAGTTGGTAGGTGGTGCGCTGAATACTCAGAAACTCGCTCACCAATTGGCCGTCGACGATCCGAATCAGCTGCGCGCTCTCTTCGTCAGTTGAGTAGTCCGAGCTCAGCGCAACCTTGTTATCAATCGCGTAGGTCACGAAGTGTGTCGAGCCGGGTTCGACGCGATCGATAAAGCCTTCTCCGCTGAAAGTGCCGTCGGCGTAGAGGGCGACCGGGCCTTTTTCAAGCGTGAACGGTGTGTTGTTCGTCAGCTTCGCGGCCCTGTAGGGGTGTCCCCCGGACGCCGAGGTGTCGGAATCCGGACGAAAATAGACGACCTCTTCAGCGTCTACGCGCTGGTTGACGATTGAGACCAAGGTCGAGGAACGATCGGGGACGGTCACCTTGTCACGGATGTCGTAGCGGAAGAGCGCGCCCATCTGCTCGACGGCCGTCTGCGGGCCGCCCTGCTCTTCAAGCCGCTGATCGTCGTTGAAGCTAGCGTCGTAACCCTCGCCGGACGCGGCGTTGGCGCTAACAGACTTGCTGGCCATGCGTGGACCCCCCGCACCGCGACGGCTTGCCATCGGCGGCGCAGCAGGACTTGGCGCCATCGACCGGTCGTACTCCATCTCGCGCGATTGCTCCTCAGTGACCAGCTCTTCGGGGCTGTCGTTTACTACCACGCCCGCCGACTCCTGAAGCGGAACGGGGGCAGCCGTCCGACCCCGAGGAGTCAGATCTTCTCGATGGGTGTATTGGGGTGAGTGAAGATCGTAGACGAAGGACACGGGGGTTCCTGCGACCAAGCTCAGCTCGACGTTGTTCCAATC
>JBDKJZ010000120.1:0-11663 GCA_039796375.1 Pseudomonadota bacterium | reverse complement strand
GCTGACCTCGCCCCGCGCGGCCTGGTAGCGTATCACAAGCGAACGATGCTCGAACCACGCCTGTTCGATCACCTTTCGGATCGCTTCGTTCACCGGCAGAGCGGGAACGCCAACAAATTGTAGCGCCTGCATGTGCGTCAGAAGTTCGCGCTGTGCCGAGGCCGACAAGGCCCCTCGCACCTTGTCGAGCGCTGAAGCGAGTGTGTCTGCGAAGGGTAGGATCCGAAGCTCGGTCGCGAAGCGTCCCACCGTGACGAGCAGCGCGGCCTCTCGCGCACTGAAGTTCACGGGCGGCAGGGTGTAGGCGCGATCGAGCGCAAAGCCGCCACCTCGACCGCGTTCGGCCCGGACCGGCAGGGCAGCGTCGCGCAGCGTGTCGAGATCTCGGTAGATCGTACGCACCGTCACCCCGAAACGCTCCGCTAGCGTTTCCGCGGTGACGCCGGTTCGACGTGCCCGCAAGAGCTCGGCCATGGCGAAAAGACGGGCCTGTCGGCGCATGCCAACAATCCTGACATAAGGCTGACATTTCCGCCTGCGAAATGGACCTTGCAACCGGCGCTCAAGGGCGCCTCAACCCCAGACAAATATAGGAACGTCACCCATGAAAAACGCACTCAACTGGTTTGAAATCTTCGTCTCCGAACTCGACCGCGCTGCAGCCTTCTACGAACGTAGCCTGGGCCTGAAGCTCAAGCGCGAGGTCTTCACCGGACAGGCCATGGCGGTCTTCATGACGGAGGACCCAGCGGTCGGGGGGGCATTGGTCCACAACCCGATGCGCAAACCCAGCAACGATGGAACCGTCGTTTACCTCAACGTCAGCGGCAAGATCGACGAGGTGCTTGGGCGCGTGCCGGCCGCCGGAGGGTCCATCGCGATGCCCAAAACGGACATCGGCGAGCCGGGGTTTATCGCGCTCATCCGTGACACGGAAGGCAACACGGTGGGGCTGCATTCCCCACGCTAGACCCTCGTGCGATAAGCCGGGAAGTTCCGAGACGCGCTGCGCTGATCCGCAGCGCGCCTCGACCCAGACCCAAGAACGCTGAAGGACGGCTTTGCTCAAGCCCAGCCAAGCGTGCTAGACGAGCGCCGGTGCGAAGAAATGGCGCGATCTTGTGCGTCCTAGCGGCGGGGGTGTTAAGCGCCGGGAGCGTAGTGAGTTCCAGGAGCGCTCTAGCACAAAGTGGGCAGTCGCTGATCTTGCGCTGGGACGCCCCGGAAACATGCCCGACTGCCGATGAAGTCCGCGCTGATGTCATGCGGCTCGTGGGTGCCGTGGCGGTCCAGTCGACGCTTAGCGTGAACGCGACCGTCGGTGTGACCGACGGGGTGTGGGTACTCAAGCTCGAGACGGATTTGAATGGGCAGCTTGGTGAACGCTTCATGGAGGCGCCGACGTGCAAGACTGTCACGAACGCCGCAGCCGTGACGCTGGCCCTCATGCTCAATCCCTCGGGCGCGATTGAAGAGGCAGTGGCGACGCCGCTTCAGCCTTCTCTCGAGCCTGCTCCACCGACCGAGCCCGCGCCGCTGGCCAAGCCCGTACCGCCGACCAAGCCCGCGCCGCTGGCCAAGCCCGTACCTGACGCGCCGCGCAAGCAGGAGCTGGGCCTGACCGCCACGGTGGGAGGCGGTTTGGGAAATTTACCCGCGCCAGATCCCGAGGTTGCCGTTGGAGCTGTGTTCACGGTTGAGCGCTGGGCGATTTTGTTATCCGGAGTGTACGGGTTGCCTCAGACTAGCGTCGCCAGCCCGCTACCCGCGGCAGCGAACCTTTCCTTCGGGGCCCTTCGCGTCCGCGGCTGTTTCGCGCTGCTCGACTACGGGTGGACGTTGTCACCGTGTTTGGGGACTGGGGTGAGTGTCCTTTCGGGGCGGGGCAAAGGGATAGAGTCACCGAAGAGTGGGACGATCTTCTGGGCAGAATTGGGCGGCGGAGCCCGCGTGACCGTTCCCCTAACAGCTAGGCTGTCTTTTGTGGGGTTGGTGGGAGCGGACGGCGCGGCGGCGCCACGCTCAAGACCCCTCGTTTACATTGAAGATGTGAATGGAGAGCCCAGCGCAGTGCGACGCGCGGCGGCGCTCACAGGCCATGCTCACGTCGGCGTGCAGTGGCGAATATGGTAGCTTGCCAGCCCGCGGGTCAGGAACTGATTCGCTTTTTCTGTCGCACTCAGGTCGCGCCAGCCACTCATCATGGTCTTGCCTGCAATTGTCGAACCCGGTCACGCTAGAGACGGAGCTATCGCGGCGGGCCCCGGCGTGACTCAGTGGTCTGCGGAAAACAGCGGCAGGCAGCCCACTTCTTCGCGGCTCAGCGCTACCTTTCGAGCGGTATATCGCGAACACTTTGAAATGGTCTGGCGGGCACTGCTGAGACTTGGCGTTCCCGAGGGTTCGGTTGAAGACGCCGTTCAAGACGTCTTTCTGGTCGTGCACCGTAAGGAGGCCGCCTACGCCGGGCGGTCCTCGCTCAGAACGTGGATTTACGGCATCACCCTGAAGGTCGCGAAAGCTCATCGCCGAACGGAGGCCCGACATCGTCGCCGTTTGCTCAGCCTGATGCGGCAGCTCAAGGCGGTGCCGGAGCCGTCGCCCTCACCGGCGCTGCACGCGGAACAACGCGAAGCAGCTCGCTTGACGCAGCAAGTGTTGAGCGAGATGTCCGAAGATGAACGAGATGTTTTGGTTTTGGTCGAACTCGAAGAGCTCTCGATAGTCGATGCCGCTGAGGCGCTTGAGCTGCACGTTCGAACCTGCCAGCGTCGACTCCGCGCTGCGCGAAGTCAATTTGAAGTCTTGTTGGAGGCAGCTTTCGCGAGCGCCCCGCGCTATTCGAACAAGCAGCAAACAGAGGTGGTCCGATGAACGAGCTAAGTCCAAGAGCGAAAGCGATGCTTTCAGCGACGCGCGAAGCCACGGCTACGCCGTTCGCTGGGGCGCAAGACCGGCTAGAACGCAATATCGAACTCCGTATCGCAGCCGGGGTCTCACTGGTTGCGGTGGGCACCTCTGCGAGCAAGTCGGCCACCGCTGCGAGTCTGAGTCTTACAGCGATCAAGACCATCGCCGTGATCGGTGTAAGCGCCGCTGCTGCCGTCACTGGCTACCAAACACTGATGCCCGCGCCTCAGGGGTTGCCGGCCACGACTCAGGCGCCAGACCGCCTCAAGGCGGCGGTACACCCCGGAGCGCCCAATGCGCAGCGCGGTGTCGGTTCGGGCCCTGAAGAAGCCGCGTTAATGCACGTTGACGGCGCCGCTGGGACTGCACCGAACCCCGTGCAACCGCAGCACGCGTTGGCTGCGACTAAAAGCTCGCACCCGCCGGGCGTCGTCGCGCACCCCCAGCCACTACTTCGCAGCCCGCTCGCCCCTTGGCCCGATCAAGTGAACAGCGAAGACACTGCGCGGCACGGCGCGCCGAGCGCTTCTGCCACCCCAAGCAAGCCGTCCGTCTCGGCCATCGGCGACTTCGCTTCGCTTCAGGGAGTCCAGTCGGCAGTCTCGTCGACCGCGCCTATCGATCCGCTCAAGGCTGCGCCTATCGATCCGCTCAAGGCTGAAGCGCAGGCGCTTCGCAGTATTCAGCTGGCGCTTCGTGACGGTGACGGTTCCCGCGCGCTTCATTTACTAGCTGCCGCAGCCGGTGAGTTCCCCGGCGGGGCCTTGGGTCAAGAGCGCGCTGCGGCGCGTATTCAAGCGTTGTGTCTGCTGAGGCAGGTGGCTGCCGCGAAAGCTGAAGCGAGCGCGTTTGTCGCACGTTGGCCCGGTTCTCCCTTGCGGGCTCGCGTCGAAACATCCTGCCAGTAGACTGAACACTTTGCTGGGTCGATTCACAGAGCGGACACAGTCCGGCGCGTCTCGTCGCGGCGCACAATTCGGTGTGTCAGCGCGAGCCGTGGAAAGCGCGTTGGCCCGACTCCGCTCTGGGCGTTTAGGTCGAGGTGCCCTAGGTGGGCAGAAACTCCGAATGGCTTGTCGCGCCTCCGCGCTGGCGGCCACTCATCTACTGTATCCCCGTGGATCAATCTGTGTCCCCGCGGATCCATCTGTATCCTCGTGAATCAACGGAGCGCACATCAAATGCAAACATCACATCTGTTCCTGCTTGTTAGCTTGCTCAGTCCCGCTGCGGTTCTTGCGTGCAGCAGCGACGCCAGCCTAGGTAGCGCCGACAGGCCTGGTCGGCTGACCAGCGACAATAGCGACGATAGCGACACGGTCTCGGAAACCGAAGCGGGCGGCGAAGCCCCAGAACCCGTCCGCGGCATGGGCTCTGAAATCGACGCGGGCGTCGGAGCCGCTGGCGGCGTGGGCTCTGAAATCGACGCGGGCGTCGGAGCCGCTGGCGGAACTGCAGGCGTCGGAGCCGCTGGCGGAACTGCAGGCGTCGGAGCCGCTGGCGGAACTGCGGGCGTCGGAGCCGCTGGCGGCAGCACGGGCGGCGAAGCCGCAGGCGGCAGCGCGGGCGGCGGCGACGCTCCCCAAACTCCAGATGGACCAGACGCTGACCGCGATGGCCGCCTCGCGATGGCCACCGCACCCGCCGAAGTCGGAGGCGTGCTGGCCATGTATGATTGTGATGACACTGACCAGACCATTTTCCGCGGCGCTCCAGAGGTGTGCGGCGACACCAAGGACAACAACTGCGACGGCATGACCGACGAAGCCGAGTGCATCGACCCGGTGGGGAACGTCCCCTGTCAGGACCAGATGTTCATGGGGAAGAGGTACGCCAAGTGTGGCAAGGGAGCGGGCAACCTCTGGACACACCCGAAGGCACGACTGGTTTGTTTGATGAAGGGCATGGACCTCGCTGTTATCGAGAGCGCCGAAGAAAACGACTTCATCGTCGGACTGATCGGTGACCAAACATGGCTCGGCGGCTCCGACCAGCCCGAAACTCATAGGGACTATCTAGACGAAAACCCTCAGGCAGAGACCTGGCGCTGGGGCATGACCGGCAAGGTATTTTTCACCGGCAGCGGCGTCGCTGGAATGCCGTCTCCCGCTGGCACCTTTCAGAAGTGGGGTGTTACAGGAGGGAATCCCGCGCAGCAGCCCAGCAACAACTCGGGTACCTACAATGGTCAATTGTGTCGCGAGGCCTGCATGGTGATGCGAACGACTCAGGGCGGCAGCTGGTATGACATTTGTTGTAACCATCGAACTGGCGACGGAGTCTGCGAAGCTCGCCAGTAACATGTTTGCTGACCTGATGTGAGTGGAGGTCAGGCGTTTGACCTGGCGATTTGAACGGTGACCTGCAAGCAATGCCTGTCACCGTTTTCGTTTTTTGTTCCACGTCGCTGCGGCGAGCGCACACGGGCTGACACGCGGCGTCTAGTCTACGCCGCAACAACGCGCTTGCGGCTCGATTGACGCGCGACCGGTCCAGCGGCTAAGTCTGCAACATGCACAGCAGACGGAGGATCGCCATCGTCGGGGGCGGTTTGGGGGGACTCGTGACTGCATTCGAGCTCACGAGCACACCGCGCTGGCAGCAGCGCTTTGACGTGACCGTCTATCAATCGGGCTGGCTGCTTGGCGGCAAGGGCGCGAGCGTCCGCAATCGCGCTCGCCACGATCGAATCGAAGAACACGGCCTACACGTTTGGATGGGCTGGTACGACAACGCCTTCGACGTGATGCGCCGCACGTACAGCGAGCTCAATCGCAAGCCAGGGCAACCCCTTCAGTCCTGGGACGAGGCGTTCGTTCCCCAAGATTTCGTGGTCTTGGAAGAGGCCACTGCAGAAGGCTGGGCGCACTGGAGGTTCGAACTTCCACGCACCCAAGGTCTGCCGGGCGGGTACCCGCATGAGGCTTCTCCGCCCAGCCAGTGGATCACGCGTATGTTGGCATGGCTGGAACAGGTCTTCGTGAACTGGAGCCGGCAGGAGGAGCGCGACTACGTTGCGCGCCGGGTGCACACCCGCGAGTTGGTCAAAGATCTCACGTCTATCAAGCATGCCTGGGATCTCATAGCGTCCGCGGCGGCGTTGTCGCTCCAGCGGATGGTACGTGCGCTACCACCAGAAGCGGCGCGCCCCCGCGACACCGATGCGCTCGCTTCACGCTTGAGTCGTCTGGTCTCCAATGCCGCCAAGCAACTGCTTCCGAGCCTGACGACAGACGTCAATACTAGATGGCTCTGGTTTGCCATCGACTTTGGGGTCGCCAACATCGTCGGATTGCTGCGCGATGGCTTAGTGGGCGAGACCGACTTCCAGAGGCTGGATAACGAAGACTACCGCGCTTGGCTACGTCGACATGGGGCGACCGAGCAAACCACTCAAGCTCCGCCAGTGCGGAGCATCTACACACTCATGTTTAGCCACGCGGACGGCGTCAGCGCGTCCGTGGCGGTGCCGGTGATGCTGCGCATGGTGCTGAGCTACGAACGAGCAGCGTTCTTCAAGATGGCGGCCGGCATGGGTGAGACGGTGTTCTCGCCCCTCTACGAGGTGCTGCGCGCACGGGGGGTGAAGTTCGAGTTTTTCCATCAGCTCACGCGCGTGGGGTTGTCGGAGGACGGACACGACGTGGCGGAACTCGACTTTACACGTCAGGCGACCGTAAAAAATGGCGGCGAGTATCAACCGCTCTTCGACTCGGGCGGCCTCCCTTGCTGGCCCGAAGCGCCGCTCTACGAACAACTCGTCGAAGGCGATGGCCTAGCTCAGCATCGCGAAGGCTGGGCTTACCCTGGCGGGCCTGGCGTCGCTACGCGCCGCCTGCACGTGGGTGAAGACTTTGACCAGGTGGTTCTAGCTGTGCCGCCGCCGGCGCTGTTTGACGTCTGCGCTGAGCTACGCGCGGCAGACGACCGCTGGGAGCAGATGCTCCGTGGGCTAAGATCGATATCCACGCAGGCGTTGCAGCTCTGGATGAAGCCGGATCTCAAAGCGCTGGGCTGGCAGATGCCCGGGCCGATCCTGGGCACCTACGAGCCGCCGTACGACACCTGGTGCGACATGACGCACCTGCTAGCGGTAGAGCGATGGTCGCACGAACCGGGCGCGCCAAAGGCGCCGCACAGTCTGGGTTACTTCTGCGGCCAGATCGGCAGCGCAGAAGACCCAGTGAGCACCACTCCCGAACAGGGGTCGGCCGCCACCGCGAGCGCCAAACGTGACGCGCTGAGTTGGCTGGACAGTCACGCGGCTTGGCTGTTTCCCTTGGCGGTCACTTCCGACGGACGCTTTGATTGGAGTTTGGCCTATGGCCAAGGCGATCGAGAAGCGAACATTGGCGAGCAATACTTTCGCGCCAATACGGCACCCTCAGATCGCTACATGTTGTCGGTGCCAGGAACGGGCAAGCTTCGAATGGCTGCCCACGAAAGCGGCTTTCGCAACCTGGCGCTCGCGGGCGACTGGACTGATACGGGGCTCAATGGCGGCTGCGTCGAAGCGACAACCATGTCCGGGCGCCAAGCGGCACGTGCCATCGACCGCATCGCGCGAGTGATCCCGGGTGAGCCGGCGCGCTACGCGGAGTCCTTTTCTCCAACGCCCCGCGCCCCCGCTTTCGTCGATCGCGGTTTCGACTTGAATTTCGCTCCGCCGTTTCAGACCCACGGCTGCAGAATGCACTCGTTCTTCCTGCGTGCCGATCGCAAGGCGCTGCGGCAGCTGTGTGATCGCTTGTTGAATGATCCGTGTGGTGGCGCGGTGCGCTATGTGCCCGCTGCGCCGCTCGTCATTTTGGCGGCAGCGTTTACTGACCACATGGCTGCCGCCTCGGGAGCTGGCGGAATGGCCGAGGTCGACGTCGCGTTCTGGGTGCCGGTCCTCGCGAGCGGGGGTGCTCGCAGAAAACGAGAGCTCTGCTGGCTGTTGCCCTACGTTTTTGTCGACTCGAGCGCGGCCGCAGCCCTGGGACGCGAAGTCTACGGCTTCCCAAAAGTAGTCGCTGACATCAACAAGACCGTGGACGACCTGGGCCTGCACTCACTCAGTCTGCGAGCGCTCACCATTCGTGAGCCGCAGCAGGAGCGACCCGTGGCAACGATGGATGACGTCCTCCGCGTACGGCGCAGCGACCAATCACCCGAGGGTGGCATTCGGGGGCTGGAGCGCATTCTCGCCACAGGCCAACGGGCGCTCGACCTGGGCTTGCTCAAGCCGCTGATGAACCGGCTGGGGCCTCAAGCCAACATCGTCTTCTTGAAGCAGTTTCGTGACGTGAGAGATCCGTCGCGCGCTTGTTATCAGGCCATCGTCGAAGCGCCCGCTCAGGTCACTGCGTACCGGGGAACCAACTGGTCCAAGCTGGGGTATGAGCTCAAGTTAAGCGACGCGGCGTCGATGCCGATCGCCAGCGAGCTCGGACTCGGTGGGCTCAACGTCAAGGCGCTCGCTAGCTGTGCAGTGGACTTTGATTTCGCGATGGAGCTGGGCACCGAAGTCTGGCGAGCGCCAACCTAGTGAAACGCCCGGCTAGACGCCGTGCTTCCGTGCGAGCGCGAACGCCCAGAGCGGATAGTAGGTGCCCGCGGGCGCGTGACGATAGAATGTCGAGGGCGGGTAGATCGCCGCTAGGTGATCGCTGCCATCCCAGTCACCGCCTTCCCGTTGCTCACTCGCGAGCCACGCTAGGGCCCGCTGAGCCGCGGACCTTCTGCCCCCTTCGATCAACGCGCACGCCACCCGCCCCGTCTGAGCTGGGCTCTGTTGCCCCCGGCCCTTAAAGGTCCCGGGATCACGGTAGCTCTCGATGCTCTCGCCGAAAGCGCCGCTTGCCTGCTGCCGCGACTCCAGAAAGTCCAACGCGCGCGCAAGCCAAGGTGAGTCTGGTGTCTCACCAACGGCGATGGCGCCACGCACCACGTAGCTCGTCGCCGCCAAGTAGTTGGTGAGCCAGCGGCCCCAAAATGACCCATCGGGGAGTTGCTGGGCTTGGAGGAAACACAAGGCACGCGCGACCTCGGGCCGCTCGCGTCTCCAGCCGAGCATGCCGAAGCCATGTAGCACACGACCGGTCACGTCCTCAGTCGACGGATCCCCGAGTTCAAGCGGCGGCTGGAGCGCGAGCTTCAACCACGCCGCAAAGTTCGCCGGGTCGACGCCAGGCGTCTTCAAGAACAACGGACCCGGCCCTTTCCCTGGTAACCCGCACACATACGACGAGAAACCGCCGTCCGGGTTCTGCATCCCTACGAGCCACTCAGTGAGTGCCTCGATCGCCTGAGTGAGCTCGTTAGAAGTTTCACCGCGGCGTCGCAGGGTGCACAGAAGCGACAGTGCAGCCGCACTGTCGTCCGAGTCAGGTAGCACCGGATTATCGCCGCGAAATGCGTAGCCGCCAGTGAGGACGGGGGGGCGCCCATCAGGGCGCGCCTTGACATGATTCACGCGCGCCTGGGGCTCCTTACACTGAGCCGCGAGCACCCAAGCCTGGGCACGTGGTATCGCGGGGCTGTCGGGGGTGTCTCCACACTCGCTCAGCGCGAGCGTACTAAACAGCGTCGCCCACAGCGGGGTATCGAAGGCATTCCAGAAGCGCTCCGTGCCGTTGTCAATCGCTTCGTTGTCCAGCCAGCTACACGCGCGTTCTACGCGAGCGTCGTCCGCCGACACGTCGCACGCACGCAGGGCCGCGACGTGCAGCGCCGTGACTGGTGCCCAAGCGTTCCAGTTGCCGTTCGGATTTTGAAACGTGGTTAACCAACGTACAGCGCTGTTTCTTTCGCGGCGATCGGCAAGCCGTAAATGAAGCGGGCGCCCGGCACACCTCTCCAACATTTTCACATGGATGACCCGCGCGGCGAACGCCGTCATCAGAATACCCCCATGGAAGTTCCGCAAGAACCAGCTTTCCCCGGCAGCAGTGGTCAGCGCCCAGAGCGGCGCTGTCGTCACCTTGTTGGGTTCGAGCGCGCCCGCCATGGCGACATAGAGCGCTGCGTAGTTCCCTTCAGCGAGCAGCGCCAAGAGCGCGGCGGTCCCGCCACGTTCCTCGACCCACTGTCGCGCGCGTAGAACCACTGGGCCGGATTCTGCGCCTCCGTGTTTTGCGATGAAGGCCGCCGTGAACGCCGTAGCGCCGAGATCGCCATCTGCCGCACTGGGAAACATCACGAACGCGCCCGAGGGCAACGCTTGCTGACTGAGCCAACGCACGATGCGCTCAGCTTCGGGTTTCGTCAGCGCGCCTGCCCAGTCGAGACAAATGGCGGTCTGCGCGCTTGCAGCAGGGCCGACCTCACCAGGCGAAGCCCAAGACCCATTCGGGAGCTGGGCTTCTTGCAAGTAGCGCCGCGCGCGTTCGATCACGTGAGCCGGATTCATCGCGCGACTTCTAGGCCAGGAGCCCCCCGAATGCCAGCTGGTCGAGCTAGAACGCGTCCGTCACTACGGCACGAACAAGTCCTGAAGCTCACAGTTTTGGTACAACCACACCTTGTAGGTGCACTCGCCGTCGCAGGCGACGCCGAGCGAAGGGTCGCACAGCACTGGGCCAACGCAGTTGGCTGCCTGTTTGCAGCGGGTTCCGCCCGGGTTGGCGTTGCGCTCGAAGCAGCAAACGGTCCCAGCAGGGCAGTCTGAAGGGCCAGCGCAGTGGGCGATATCACAGCCTTGGGTGCAGTCACACGCCCCGCCCGGGGGGATGCACACGTCAACCTTTTCGTAGAGGGCGCAGCACACTTCTTCGCCCGTGCACTTCTGTGGGTTATTATTCCCGCAAAGGATCACTCGGTCAATCAGCGCTCCGGTGTTCGGATTGACCCCCGGCGCAATCCCAGAGTCCTTCACGTCTGGGCCACTATCGGGCTCGGGAGGCTTGATGGGCACTGTTGCGGAAGGAGGCGCAGTGACCATCGCCCCTGCCGACCCGCCCGTGACCTCCCCCCCTAGGCCCCCGCCTGTCACCGGTGGCGAATCATCAGGCTTAGCACTTGTACCGCCTTGCCCCGATTCCCACTTGCCCTCGGCACGCAGGCGTTGTTCCTCAGTCGCGGTCACGCAAACGTCGCTGAGTGGATGACAGCTGTAACCCGCGACGCATTGCTGGACCAAGGAGCAACGTTTGCCTGACAGCAGTGTGCCTGCCGGCGCCGTCTGACAACCGACAACCCCGAGCAGCCCGGCGAAACGGACTAGTCGCGCAAGGCCGACACCTATTCCCACGCCAACCCACCGAAACTTCCGCATCTGAAACCTCGCTGACGCTAGCAGCAGCCGCGGTCGGGCGCAGGTCCACCGGCGAAAAGTCCAAGCCTATCGCGGTACCGCAGCTCCCCGATACGACCCATGGCCCCCCGGCCGACGGCCTTCCGCGCGCGCCTCACACGAAATATCCAACGTTGAAACCGGGGCGCAACAAATCCAGCGGATGCTTGGGTCCGAAACAAATCCCTCCCCCTGGAGTTCTTTATGAAGCGATTATTAACCGTCCTCGCACTCGCCGCCTGTCTCCCGCTTGCTGCTTGTGAAAAGTCCAAGCCTGAAGTGAAGCCGGCACCCCAGTCGGAAACCTCCACGAAAGCTGCCGCCGAAGCGCCGGCAAAGACGGCCAAGGTAGCGGTCGAAAAAGCCCCAGCTGCCGAGCCCCTGAAGATCGCCTACAGCGATTGGCCCGGGTGGGTCGCGTGGGAGATCGGGATCCAGAAGGGCTGGTTCAAGGAGGAGGGCGTCGCCGTCGACTTCA
>JBDKJZ010000119.1:0-11677 GCA_039796375.1 Pseudomonadota bacterium | reverse complement strand
CGGTGTTCTAATCTACCGCTTTAGCCTACCCGCCTTCTTGGTCACGCTCGCAGGTCTGTTCTTCGCTCGGGGATTCGCGTTCCTGCTGAGTATGGACCCGCTGAGCATTTCGCATCCCACGTTCGACTGGATCATGGACGACCTGGGTTTCACACTCGTCGTCCCCGGCTTGGGTGAAGCCTACATGCCGCCAACGGGGTTGATGTTCTTGATCGTGCTCCTGATTGGAGCTGTCGTGGCGCGTTGGACGCCGTTTGGTCGGAATACCTACGCCATCGGTGGGGACTCGCACGCCGCCGTGTTGATGGGTGTTCCTATAGCGGCAACGACTATCGCGCTCTACGCCCTCAGCGGACTGTGCGCGGGTCTTGGCGCTGTGGCCACGACCCTGGTCGACAGCGCTGGGAAGCCCAACATCGGGGTCGGACTAGAGCTAGACGCGATCGCCGCGGTGGTGATTGGCGGCACTATGCTGAGCGGCGGCGTCGGGACCGTGGGGGGTACGTTGATGGGGGTCATGATCATCGGCCTAGTGCGCGCGGTCATCAACATCGACGGCCGTTTGCCCTCACCTTGGCACCACATCACTATTGGTCTGCTACTACTGATGTTCATCGCACTGCAGCAGTTGCTCACTCAGTCGAACAAGAAGGAGGCATAATGACTGTACTGCCTGTCGGGCCGCATCGCAGGTACAACCCGCTGCTAGATGAGTGGGTGCTCTGTTCACCGCACCGTCTGAAGCGACCGTGGGATGGGCAGCAGGACCGCCCGCCCTCGGAGGATCGCCCCGCCCACGATCCCAAGTGTTACCTTTGCCCAGGCAATGTGCGGGCCAACGGGGAAACCAACCCCGCCTACACGGGGACCTACGTCTTCACTAACGACTTCGCCGCGCTACTTCCCGAGCACGAAGCTTCAGATGCTGCAGTCTTTGAGAGCTACTCGGACGCAAACGCTCAGGAGCGCGGTAAGCTCGGCGAACTCTACAAGGTAGAGAGCCAGCGAGGTATCTGCCGCGTCATGTGCTTCTCTCCCCGGCACGACGTCACCGTGGCCAGCATGGACACCGCCGCGATCACCCGTGTGGTCGAAACCTGGAAGTCCGAGGTGACCACCCTGGGTGCCCTCGACGCTATTTCTTACGTGCAGGTCTTCGAGAACAAGGGAGCCATCATGGGGTGCAGTAACCCGCACCCGCATTGCCAGGTTTGGGCGTCCGAGAACGTCCCGGAACGTCCTCGCCGACGCTGGCAAGCTCAGGCCAAGTACCTAGCGGCGCACGGCAGCGATCTCCTGGGGGACTATCTGCAAAACGAGCGGCGCGATGGCGCGCGTATCGTCTGCGAAAATGAACACTTCACGGCTCTAGTGCCCTTTTGGGCTGTCTGGCCCTACGAGGTCAGCATCGTCGCCCGGCGTCTGTTGGGTGGTTTCCCGGACTTGCGAGCTGACGAGACGGAGGCCCTTGCGGACGTCATGCGACGAGTCAGCGTTCGCTACGACAACTTGTTTCAGTGCAGCTTCCCGTATTCTATGGGCTTCTACGGCGCCCCCACCGACGGACAAGCGCATCCGTATTGGCGTTTTCATGCGGAGTACTATCCCCCCTTGTTGCGCTCCGCCTCGGTCAAGAAGTTCCTGGTCGGCTACGAAATGACCGCCGACCCGCAGAGGGATCTCACGGCGGAACAGGCCGCAGGCCGACTGCGCGAGCAGAGCGAGACTCGATTCGCCTGAGTTCCGCGCGAGTCCCGCTACTGGCATGGGGCGTCATGCGCGGTAGCCGAGACTTGTTTCATGAGCATCGTCGCCATGAGAGCCAAGGCCGACACCTACTCGGCCTCGGTTCGCAAGACCGCTGATCTACCCACGAAGAGGTAGTAAGTCCGACCCACTGACGTCCTCACCGGGCGCCGCGGGTTACGACTGTTCAGCCGGCTTCTCTTGACGAGCAAGCGCCTAGCGCTTAGTTGTGGTCCACGTGAACACGGACTCCGAGTCGAGTGAACTGGGGAATCCAGCCCGGCTGCTTCAGCTGGTGATGGACAACATCCCACAATTCATTTTTTGGAAGGATCGTCAGAGTGTCTATTTGGGGTGTAACCAGAACTTCGCCGAAGCGGCAGGGGTCTCAGATCCGAGCGATATCGTTGGCAAGACCGACTTCGATCTAGCCTGGAAGCGGGAGGAGGCTGAGTTCTTTCGGCAAGTCGATCAGCGGGTGATGACCAGCGGGAAAGCCGAATACCACATCATTGAACCCCAGCTTCAGGCAGATGGCAAACACGCCTGGTTAGAGACCAACAAGGTCCCGCTGTTTGACGGAGAGGGCCAAGTCGTCGGAATCCTCGGCACCTTCGAAGATATCACCCAGCGCATCCTCGCGGAACAAGCCCTGCGTGAGCGAGAGCAGAACTTGAGGGTGACCCTCAATGCGATCGCCGAAGGGGTTATCGCGACGGATTCCAACGGCAACATCACGAGGATTAACCCGGTTGCCGTGGCTCTACTAGGCTCACCGGCAGACGCCATTGGCGCGCCGCTGGCTTCCGTCTACCTTCCCAGAGCCATCGCAGGGGACAACGCTGAAGGCGCCCCTGCCGGGGAGACGCGTGATGCGCTAGCACTGGTTCGGCAAACACTCAGCCCTCAGCGCAGTCCCTTGCTCAGCTTGCCGACGGCTGCTGGAAGGACGCTTGAGGTGACTGAGACAGCTTCACCGATCTTGAACGACGCAGGTGCCCTGATCGGCATGGTCGTCGTGTTCAGTGACATCTCTGCCCAGCGTCGTGTGGAGGCACAGCTCCGGCACTCACAGAAGATGGACTCGATTGGGCAACTCGCGGGAGGGATCGCCCACGACTTCAACAACATGTTGTCGGGGATCATCAGCGCCTCAGATTTGATCTACCTGAAAACTGCGGAGCCCTCGACTCGCCAGCTGGCATCCATGATCTTGCACTCGGCGCAGAGAGCCGCCGAGCTAACGGCGAAGCTGCTCTCGTTCTCGAGGCGCGCCCACTGGCAGAATCGCCCCCTCGACGTCCATCGGGCCGTGCGGGACGTGGTGGGGATTCTCCAGAGAAGCGTCAGTCGGGACATTACGCTCACTCTGCAGCTTGAAGCTGAGTCCAGCGGGGTCCTCGGCGATCCCGCGGAGTTCGAGACAACGATCTTGAACTTGGCGATCAACGCCAGGGACGCCATGAAAGATCGCGGCGGGGCGCTCTTGATCCGCAGCGTGAACACCGTGCTCGACAGCGAGGACTGCGCACGCAGTCCGTTTGAGCTTTCCCCCGGACTCTATCTCCAGCTGACCGTTGAAGACACCGGCATGGGGATCTCTCCCGAGGACTTGCCAAGGATCTTCGAGCCCTTCTTCACCACCAAGCCCGTCGGCGAAGGCACAGGACTCGGGTTATCTGCCGTCTACGGCGTCGTGCAAGCGCACCGGGGCTCAGTGCAGGTTTCTAGCGCGCCGGGAGAAGGCACGGTCTTTACGTTGCTACTCCCGGTTCACGGCGAGGAAGTGCGCGAGGTCAGCGTCAACCCCCAAAGACTACCACGCGGCGACGGCAAGGCTGTACTCGTGGTCGATGATGAAGAGGTCCTCCGCAGTATGGCGAGCATCCTACTTGAGCAGTTGGGCTACCGGGTCTACCTAGCCGCGGATGGACAACAAGCGGTCGAGCTGTATTCGGAAAAAGGTAGCGATATCGACTGCGTCCTGTTGGACGTAATTATGCCACGCAAGAACGGTCACGAGACCTTCTTAGAGCTCCAAGAGATGAACCCAGGGGTTCGTGTCTTGATGACCTCGGGATTCACCCAGGAGGCAGTGCTCGAGAAGCTTGAGCAACAGGGAGTTCGTGGCTTCTTGAAGAAGCCCTACCGGCGGTCTGAGCTAGCGCAGGCGATTGCCGACGCCCTCGACCTGGAGCCAATACCTCCGTCGGTTACCACCTGAAGAGGCGCGCTAGAAGAAGAGCACCGCGACGCACATCAGGTTGCCGTGGTAGTTGCCTCCGCGCGGGAAGAACGCCCCCTGTTCGCCGAGTGTCGCGACCCCAACAAACGGCACATTGGGACACAGTCGACGCAGGCTGCTTGGGATCTCGTCCGCGAGGTCCAAAGTGACTGAGAGCGTGCCGCCGCAATACAGGAAGAGGCCACCGCGAAGCTCTCCCGAAACTCCGCTTCGGGTTCGTTCGACCACACGCTCGATACGCTGCACCAAGCTGCGCGGGCTGCTCGTCATCAACGTAATCGTGTCCCCGGTTTGAAACTCAGTGAACAAACGAATAGCACCGCTGCTTCCGACGACCGCGCTCGGGTGGGCCAAGAGGCGCTGGGGCATCGCCCCGCTGTGAGAGACGTTCTTTCCAAGTGGAAATAACGTCGTCTCGCTGAGTACGCTTCCCCCATGCTCAACTTGTGCCCCGATTGCACCCTGGGTCCAGGTATTGTAGACGCGCGCCGCCGGCTGGCGGTCAATCTCGTATACGACACGTCCGCTCGCGCGGGTCACTTGTCCCGAGTGCTCCGTGGGTAGATAGCCTCCCAGGAAGCCCCCGCGAACGCTGCGTGGTGAGCTAACGGCGCCCAAAACGAAACCCGCCTGGGACGTGCCGCTCTCGGAGAAGACCCTCCAGCGGCCGGCGATGTGGTCATCCCCGGCGCTGCCCCCAAACACCGGCAGCGGGCCAAAATAATCAGAAATCCCCTCAAGGATCCGTTCCTCCGACCCGGGCGTCGCGTACAGAAACAGCATATCGGGCGCGCGACCCATTTGGCCCATCAGCTCCTCGCATGCGCCACGTGCGACCTCTCTCGCGTCGTTCGGACCGCAATCACGTAGGCTCGTTACG
This sequence comes from Pseudomonadota bacterium, assembly GCA_039796375.1. Taxonomy (GTDB): domain Bacteria; phylum Myxococcota_A; class Polyangia; order Polyangiales; family Polyangiaceae; genus SZUA-265. Next base: position 6,806 of record JBDKJZ010000119.1, on the reverse strand, counting down.
AGCCGGATCTCCTCGGCGGCGTCCGCCGCCAACACGACGATCTTCCGAGAAAAACCATCCTGGGAGAATGTGCCCTGATAAGATGTGCAACCGCACACTGTCGCCTTGGGGTAACAACGCCGTACCGCGTCCACAAAGGCGTCGAGGGGGGCGTCTTCGGGAGCATAGGCAATCAGCCAGCTGGGGTCACCCAGCCCAAGTCGCCGCACCGCTTCGATCATTCCCTGGCCGGGCGGGATGGCGCCGCTGGCGTACGCTAGGCTTCGCGAGAGCATGCAGTGGGCATGGACGGTTGATTTGACCCAAGACTTAATACGAGATGTGCGCTCAGTTGTCCGCAGCCGGCTCCTGTGGCGGGGCCTTCGGTTGGCGAGGCGCGGTTTGGCCGCTACTCTTCCCAAGCTTGCGCCCGATTCGGTCCAGTAGGTCCTCAGCGCTAAACGGCTTCAGAAGCAGATCTTGCCCAAGCTCGACCGCTCGATGGCGGAGGGCGTCATCCGGGTATCCGGAGATGAACAACACCGGCAGCCCGGGCAGCCTGAGGGCGACCTGGTCGCTCAACTCTACGCCGCTCATGCCCGGCATGATGATGTCCGTCAGGAGCAGCTCAGGTGCCGGGTTAAGCGTAGGTAGCACAGCTAGGGCTTCTTCGGCCTGGCATGCGCAGGTCACCTGATACCCCGCCTCCTTGAGGAGCCGCTGAATGAACCGCCTGCTGTGTTCATCATCTTCCACAAAAAGTATGTGCCCCACTCCTTCGGCCAGGCGAATCGGACTCGAACGAGGCGCCTCGTTCGCATGCTCTATCGATTTGGGCCACCGGAGTTCAAGGGTAGTCCCCTGCCCCGGCCGGGAACGCACTTCGATGTTGCCACCGCTTTCGTTGACGATGCCGTGAACGGTGGACAGCCCGAGCCCGGTGCCCCGCCCGCGTGGCTTCGTCGTGAAGAAGGGCTCGAAGACCCGGCGCCGCGTGGCTTCATCCATGCCCAGCCCGGTATCGCTCACCCTCAGGACCACGTCGCGCCCATCCGTAGCGCATTCAATCCGCAGCTCCCCTCCTTGGGGCATCGCATCGCGCGCGTTCGAGCATAGGTTCAGTAGCACCTGCTCAAGCTGGCCAGGATCGGAATAGATCGGGCAGGGCCCCTTGACCTCGAACACCAGTCGAATTTGCTCACCAACAAACCGATGAATCACGCTTTTTGTACCTGCAAGCACATTGGCAAGATCCAGTAGGCGGGGTCGCACCACTTCTTTGCGCGCAAATGAGAGCAACTGGCGCGTCAAGGATGCTCCCCGCTGCTGGACCCCGTTCAGCTCCTCGGCATACTCTCGCGCTCTTGGATCAGGTGAGCGCGCGAGCAAGGCCGCGTAGCCACCGACGGTGGTGAGCAGATTGTTGAAGTCGTGCGCGACGCCGCCCGCCAGCTGGCCCACGGCTTCGAGCTTTTGGGCGTGCTGCAACTGCAGTTCGAGCTCAGCCGCTCGCTTCTCAGCGGCTGTCCGGTCGGTGGTGTCCCTGAGCACCATCATCAAACCGCGCGTGGCGTCAGCGTGGACAGTCCTTCGATAGAGAGCCTCCACACTGCGCTGCGTCAGCGTCGCCACGAGGGCTTCAGGCACGTGGCTGGTTTCCTCGAAACGCTGCGACTGGTTCAGAGCGCGCTTCGCTCGATCTTCGAGTGGAAGTTGCGATAGAGTGGCGCCCAGCGCCTGTTGCCGAAGCAGTCCCAGGGTGCGCTCCGCCGATGGGTTAAACTCAACGACTCGACAATCTGCGTCGAAGACGATAATTGCATCGGGGGAGTACTCAACCAACTCCTTGGCTTGCGCTTCTTGTTTCCTCGAACGCTGTAGCACCAGCCCGAACGAGTACATGATGATGTGCAGAAAGAAGCCGCTCCCAGCGACGCTGAGCACCAGCACCACGAGCCTCGCAATATCTTCAGATTGCAAGCCTGCCCCTAGATGAAGCCTCTCGGCGAGAGTGCTCCCGAACAAGGCGACGAAGCAGCTCGCGATGGCTGCGAGCAGCGCAACCCTTCCGCCAAAGAGCAGACCGATTGCGAGAACTAGGCCCGGGAAGACAGGGACACTGGACCCGCCTAGGCCAGCGGTGATCAGCGTGATATGCGCTTCAACCCACAGCGTCCCGGTTGCCAACCACGCGCCAGCCACCGCCTGTCCGCGCTTTTCCAGCACCAGAGCGAACACGCACAGGAGCGCCGCGTACGGGTCTCGGTTCGACCAGACGCCCCCAAGACCCCCGACAAGAATCTGCGAGGCAACCACCGCGCAGTAGCCCAGGAACACAATCCAGATTGAGGTGCGCGCCCAAATTCGGTACTGCTCAGGCAGGGCTGAGCGCAGGTGCAAGAGCTTGCTAGGGTCAGCGTCCACGGCTCTAGCTTCCTATCCTGGCTCGACCGTTTCCGCCACGTCTGCCTGCCCATCAGCTCGCGAATGCTAACGACCTGGGCACAAGTGGTTGCCTACGCTTAGGGCGGTTCGCCCGCCACGCCCTACTGAGGCAACAGAACGGGCGGAGGAGCGTAGGGCGGGAGGAACGCCTGGCGGAACGTCGCGATGAAGCGGACTTCGCCGAGCCGATCGGCTCGAAGGGGAAATCCGACGTCAATTCGGAAAACATCTCGGTCCAGCTGGGGAGCCAGCAGGCGGACGCCGACGCCCGCCGCGTGCCCCGAGTCCATCAACTCGAAATGGCGGGCGACGCCCGCCCCCTTGTAGCCCGCCTCTCGTTCGATACCGCGGAAAGCCCCACCGGCGTCAAAGAAGAGCACCCCACCCGCGTTGACTGAGAAAAAATGCACGGGCGTAGAACGGAACTCGAGATTCGTATCGACGACACCAGGCCCCGCGAACTCACCGAGGTTGTAGCCGCGCAGGCGCCCGGTTCCGCCGGTAGCTCCGTACCCGAAGAACGTAGTGATCGGTCGGTAGCTGGCAGAGGCATCGGCGACGAGCCGACCGACGCCGAACGTGGGGGAAGCCCAATGAAGTGCGACCTGATGGTGCGCATCCAAAGTGGTGACTCGGGGGGCTCCGGCGGCGCGCCCCTCGCGGAGACGCCCCAGCTCAAGCCGTGACCCCACAAGCACCTTGGCGAAACCGTTCCCGATAGGCCACGCGTAGGCCGCGCTGGAAAACATGCCAAACGCGTCATGGCTAGAGAGCGGAGCGAACGACGGATAGAGCCGGAGGTAAACATCATGCCCCATGGGCCAGTCCTCTTGGAACCCGAGGCTGTCGTAGTTGACGAGCCGGTGCCATCGGTTCGCGAAGGCGTGAAGCTGCACATACGGGCTGATGCGCCGTCTTCCGGCGGGCCGAGACCTTGCGGCCAAGTAGTCTTCACGATCAGGGTTGAGCGGTTCGAACTGAGGCTCAGCGATGAATCGGTTGCTGCTGTCGACCCAATAGGTCGCACTCCGCCTATTGACCTCGCCTAGTTCGGCGTCAACGGGGCTGCTTCTGAATTGCTCCAGCTCCGCTCCCGTGGACAGGTTCAACTTGTTTGCCTGAAAAAACGAGCGAGTCAGCACGGCCTGCCCGCGCAGACTTTCGCTGCGCGACGCCATGGGAAGAAGCACCTCACGCCGCGTTACGCGGAACTCTGCCGGATCCTCCGTCGGTTCGCGTTTCTGGGTCCCGGCAACAGGAGCGTAGGCTCTGTGAACGCTCCCATCGCCGCAGACCGCCCGTCGGTTTCCGTCTGCATCCAGCCCCTCACCCGTGTAGATCTGGCTGCTCCAAGTGCCGGCCACCTGCCAAGACCACTTGGCGAAACTTGAGTACAGCGGTTGCCCGTATCCGAAGTAGCCGTTGGCGCCGTCCAGCTCGTTCGTGTGGCAGTTGATGAGGGCGTTCGCGCTGACGTACGCGTTGATGCGACTCCCGCCGATCCTTGGATATACGTAGGTTCCGCCGAGCGAGTAGTTCGTGGGGGTCAAGACGATGTTGGCTGCGAGCGTCTGGTGAGTTCCCAGAATATTTGTCTCAGACGGATGAACCGAAAGATAAGTCAAACGTCCATCCTCGACAATCGGCTCATACGCCAGTCGTAGACTCCACACATCCTTGGTTACAACAAGCAGTTTTACCCTGCCCGACTCAGTCCCTTGCAGCGACACGATCACGACGACCGACAGCTGCGGAAGCAACCGCAGATTGCGGGCACTTTCGTCCACCAGCGCTTGGCTGTAGACCTGCCCCGGATGGAGCAACACCTCAGCACGAATCACCGACTGTTGGCTGGTCACATCGAGCGTGACGACGACCACCTCCTCGATGACCTTACCTTCAGGTTGGCGGTCGACCTTGCCCCCACCGATGGACTCCAGAGCGATGTCGACGCTCTCTTCCTCATAGTGGGTGAGTTGCTGCGGGGCCTGCGCCGCCAGTTTGGGTGCGAATGTCAGGGACAGTGCCGCCGCCGCTAGCCACGAGAACCGCATCGGGGGCGCAGCGTAGTCACCCCTGCCTCCCGAGGCAATACCAGACCCGCCGAACCTCGACCTCACGCTGGAGCGAACCCAGCGGGCATCTTCCTGTCTCAGCGATGATACATCCGGCGGAGGACACTGCCCTCAGCGATGAAAAGGGCCCGGCTTTCCGCGTCGTAGTGCAGGTCGAAAGGCTTGTCGAACTGGGCGTTCGTTCCAACGCCGACCTGGTGTCCAGCGACCCCGGCTGTGCCCGCGATCGTCGTCACCGTGTCCGACCCAAGGTTGACTGACCGGATCACGAAATTGTCCGTGTCGGCGACCAGCAAGTTCTTGCCATCGAACGCGAGCCCGCGCGGCCGCCTAAACAGGGCCGACCTGCCGATTCCATCTTGGAAACCCGGATCATCACCGAGGGGACTGGTGACAAACAGAAGGCCCCCTCCGTCGTTGTTGGAACCATCGCAAAAGCGAGGACGATCATTGTCGGTGTCGGAAACAAACACCTGCCTGGGACCGATTGCCTCAATGTAGCGAGGAGCGTTAAACTCAGCCAACGGCCCAAGGCCGTCGCTCAGGCCCTTGTCGTTGCCGCCTGCGACGGTAAAGACAGTTCCTGTCTGCGGATCGATGCGACGAACAGCGTTATTCGTTGATTCAACGAGGTAAAGATAGCGACCGTCGTACGTCAAGTCGCGCATCTCCTCGAAGGAGGCCACGCCCGGTCCGCCGTCGTCCGCGCCAGCTTCCCCGAGGCGCCCAGTGAGCGTCGTCACCTTCTGAGTGGCTATCTCGATTCGGCGGACTACGAAATTTTCGCTGTCTGCGACCCACAAGTAGGTCCCATCTGTCGTGATGCCTACGGGGTTGTGAAAGAGCGCGCTTGCACCAGTCCCATCCTCAGCCCCGACGATGTTCAGTTGCCCAGCGAAAGTGCTAACTTCAGCCGTCTCGATGTTGGCTCGGCGAACCGCTTGGTTGTCGAGCACGTAGACGAAGCCTCCGGCGCTCGTCACGCCGGAGATCACTTCGAATCTGGCTTCGCCAGCGACGCCATCGACGGCGCCTGACCTACCGAACGCGCCCACCCAGTCATCCACGCAGCCCGGAGCCGTTCCGGGGCAGGTCGGCTCGGGCAAACCGACTGGAGGCATCCCCCCCTCGCCAGCGCCGGCCGCGCCGCCAACGGGTTCCGTTCCAGGAGCGCCCGCGCCGCCTTCTGAATGCCCCGGATCCGACGCCCCACCGCTACCCCCAGGTCCGGATGGACTCGAGTCGGGCGCTCCCCCGTCCCCCGGACGCGCGCCCGCTCCGCCCGCACTAGCGCCACCTGTCCCTGTGGGCCGCCCACCCACCTCTGGCTCTGGCTCCTCGGCATCCGGACCACTCCGACCGACGGCCCCTGCGTCAGTCGCCTCTTCGGAGCTGTCTGTTTCGGCTCCAGAAAACGCCGCTCCACTGCACGCCACAAGCAGCGGCCCCAACCAAATACAAGTACGGCTTCCCAAGGTGAACATCGCGGAACCTCGCCCTAGGTCGAATCTGAGGGTTCCTAGGGTGACACTACAACGGCAGAATCTCCGGAAAGTTGCGCGCCGGCATTTCTTCTACCGAGTGGGCATCTGTAGGTATACCGTGGTGAGACACCCTTTCGGAGCGCAGGCCAGGCCTGAATCTGATCCGCCAGGGCAGGATTGTTGCGCTGTCGCTTCTACAGTTGGTGGGCAGCGCTGGGTGACACCTCGATTCTGCACCTCGAATGGCTTTGGTATGCGTTTCAGTCGAGAATCTATTAGGAAAGAGAATTACCAATTCTGAACCGCTTACCTCGCCCCACGCGACAAGTAACGAGACTTGGCTAGACTTGGACAATGGCGCAGAACATGAAGCATTCACCCCTCCGCACCTCCCTCACGGCTCTTTACCTCTCGCTGGCACTCGGAGCCGCCCTTAGCTGCGCCACTGACGTCCGGCTCGGCCCGGGTGATGGTCGCCTTCCGGAGCCCACCCCCGAGGATGATTCTGGGAGCAATCACCAGGGTGGCGGCGGCGCCGACGACGAGCCCGATGATGATGGTGTTTTTCCGGACGACACTGATCCGCCTCCACCGAAGAACCCCCAGTGTGGCGACGGAATGCCGCAAGCGGGCGAGCTGTGCGACGATGGCAACACCACTGCCGGTGATGGCTGCTCCGCAGATTGCACCAGCGTGGAGCTAGGATTCAACTGTCCTCAGGCGAACAAACCATGCGTCTCCGTGGAGGTGTGCGGCGACAAACGCCAGACGGTGAAAGAAACCTGCGACGATGGCAACATGGTGTCCGGCGATGGCTGCACCT
>JBDKJZ010000118.1:0-11718 GCA_039796375.1 Pseudomonadota bacterium | reverse complement strand
GCTTCAACGCTTCAAGGGCGGCGTTCGACTCCTCAGGGCCGGCCTTGTGCTCGCGCTCAATCGGGTGAGAACCCACAAGTCCGTGCCAGTGACGCTCCACGACGGCAAAAGCTGCGGGCTCGGCCTCACGGAGTAGGTGCATGAGTAGCATGTCGTCGAAGTCGAGCTCCCCCGCTAGATCCGTCCAGGCGGAAAGTGTGTGGCGTAGGGCCAGCTTCAACGAGCGGGGGGTTCTACAGAGCGCTGCAGCTGCTTGCTCGTCAGAATAATTGTTTCCCCCGAAGGCTCTCAGCGCTTCCCATCTGCCGTCGCCATCGTTGAGCCCAGCCCAGCGCCTCCTCGTGTGCGCGGCGGCGGGGTCAATAAAGGGTAATTTGCGACACCCTTCACGAAAAGCCTGAAGAATCTTCGCCGCGTCAGCGGGATCGAGCAGCGGCAAGTGTTCAACGAACCGCGCGATCTTCTCAGTGTCGAACCGCGCGTGTAGCTGCGTAGTTGCTGTGACAACGCTGATCGACGTCCCTTGGGACAGTCCTGAGAGCAGAGCGCGCAACGGGGCTAGGCGTAGAGAGTGCTCCAAAGACTCGTCGCCAGCGGCGGAGCCGGCGAATCGCTCGAGGTCTTCAACCCAGACCACAAACCGGTGGTCTATCGTTGTCGCGATGTCGTCTATGGTCTCAAGGATGGCAAGCGGGTCCTGGACACCGGTGGCTAGGTGAGCAACTGCTGAAGTGAGGTTTCCCGCAGCGCCTACGACCGCAGCATACTGCGCTGGCAGGGCACTTGACGCGGTTACGTTCACTTCCTGTGAAACACCGGCCAGAAGGGTTCGCAGTACACCTTGCACAGCGGACGTGGCGTTCTCGTAGGGCCACAGCTCCACGGAAAGAAGGGTCGTGCGAGACTCGGCGCCGAGCTGTTGCCCAACAAGGCGGCGAAGCGTGGTCTTGCCTGAGCCCAGCCGACCGACGACGGCCTGGGCGGGTATTGGTCGCTCTCGAAGACGCCTGGCAATGCGGCGCGCCACCGGTAAGTGTCCGAAAACATCGTCTCGCGGATCTGTGACGGGATCATCGCTCCGTATCCATTGGCGTAGTCGTTCCCACGAGTCGTGCAAGGGCTCGTGCGGGCCGCTAGGGGGCTCCTCAACCTGCGCGGATAGCGACCGCTTGCACTCAAACATCGCACCGACCACAGCGGCGACCAGGAGTAGAAGCGCAAGCAATGCACTGATGCAACAAAGGGGGGGCCCGGCAAGGTCAGCGGGAATAGCGAAAAGTGTGTGGTCGTCGGCGCAGAAAACGAGCCCGAGTAGAATGCACACGGTGCCGAAGACCCCGGCGACCCAGACGGGCGGATACCTCCGGAAATGCCGGAAACCGAAGTAGGCACAAATGCGGCCAGCCGCGCCATGACACACGAAGGCAACGAGTAGGACGATGCCAGCCAAGACCTGCCATAGGCTGGCGCCCAAGAACCGGTGTAGCAGTGACGCGTTTAGTGAGAAAATGATTCCGACGAGCGCAGTAGCGACGACAGACATGAAGAAGATATCGAGCCAGCGCCAGAGCGCCGGTGCTCTCTTCTTCCAAGGCGCTGTCTTCTTCAAAACAGGCTCCCCTGGTCGTCACTTGCTTCGCCGGGCAGGTCGGGCTTCTTGTTGGGCCCGCCCTTCGCGCCGGCGGCTTGTGAGGCGTGGCCGCTTGCCTTGAGCAGCGCCTCAATCAATTCGGGCCGCTGCGAGGTCGCCCCGTCAGCGTCGTGTGCTCGACAAACAGCACGGAGCTCATCGCGACCTAACTCCTGCAGCACCGTGGGCAAGCGCTCAGCGCCCAGCACGGTACCCAGCGTGCGAACCAGGCTGGCCTTCGTAGACTTCGTCTCTCGGACCCCGGCACCCATCACCCGGGCCAAGTCGTACAGTCTCTCCCGTGACAGGGCGGTGAGCACGGTTTCTAGAGTGAGGCTTTCGGAGAGAGTCAGCATGGCGAAGCGGGGCAAATCGCCGCGGGCGATTGCGCCCGCGTCATACCACTCACTTTTCCGCTGACACAACCAAGGCCAGACAGGTGCTGTCCTAGCTGAGCCGTGGAGTAGGCCGGCTTAGCACGCGTACATTGTGTCCCGCGCTGCTACCGCTTCTGCAGTGTCAGCTGCTCCAAACGCTCTCTCGCGCGCACGGCTTTCTGCGAGCCGAGCAGCGCCTCTAGCTCGGACTTTCTTTGGGCGGGGCGCGGGGGGAACTTGCGGCGCCAGCTGAGACTGTTCGACACCGCTTCGACGCAGCGCGCGCGGAACGTGCTGCTCGTGCTCGCTTTGGCCATGAGCGCGTCTTTGGCGCGCGCTTGGAGGGACTCGCTCTCACAAATCAAGAGCGCGTCACAGCCGGCTTCAACGGCGCGGACGCAGGTCTCTTCGATGGGCCAAGCGTTTGCGAGGGCGCCCATCTCTAGGTCATCGCTGAAGATCACCCCTTCAAAGCCGAACTCGCTCCGCAGGAGGTCTTGAAGCAAGCGCGCGCTCAAGGTGGCGGGGGCTGAGTCCAGGCCTTCGAACACGACGTGGGCGCTCATGACAGCCGCGCTGTGCCGCGCGAGGCGCTCAAAGGGGTACATCTCCACTTGGCGCAGCTGCAGGGTGCTGCGCTTGACGATCGGCAAGCTGAGGTGGCTGTCTTGTGAGGTGTCGCCGTGACCTGGGAAGTGTTTGAGACACGCCATGAGGCCGTGGCTTTGGAGACCTTCAACGACGGCCTTGGCGTGCCTCGTCACGACCTGGGGGGAAGCGCTGAAAGAGCGATCGCCGATAACCGGGTTCTGCGGGTTGGAGTCGACGTCCACGACCGGGGCGAAGTTGATGTTGAAGCCCGCGAGCACGAGCTCCTGCGCTAGCTGCTGAGCGAGCTCCCGCGTGAGCTCCAAGTCGTCCACCTGTCCGAGCACGCTCATCGGTGGGAGCTGCAGCACGCCTTCGCGGATCCGGCGCACGCGGCCGCCTTCTTGATCGACCCCGAGGAACGGCGTGAAGCCGCCTTCCTCCGCGAGATCTGCGAGCTCACGGCACAAGCGCCAGGCTGCTTCATACTGGGCGAAGCTTGTCGCCTTGCCGAGCTGCGGGAGGTTCCTCGAAAACAATATCAGTCCACCCAAGGCACGTCGCCGCAGCTGACTCGCTATCGAAGGCGAGACGGTATGCCCGGCGAAACCCACCACGAGCAGCTGCCCGCAGAGTTGTTCCAGAGTGAGCTGTTCAACTTCGCGCATAGGGACCAGGGGACAGGGGCACGCGCCCCTTAGGCGGGCAGCGTGACATTCATGTCCCGGCAAGCAGCCTCAGCCATATCGAGTGCCCACGCGTTCAGCTGGTCCTGCTTCGGGCCCTCAAGCATGATACGCAGCTTCGCTTCGGTGCCGCTCCAACGAACGAGTACGCGGCCCTGATCGCCCAGCTGCTTCTCTACCTGAAGGCAGCGCTTCTTCAGCTGAGGCATGTCGGCGAGCTCACGGCGCTCCGGGAGGTTGATGTTCTTCAACACCTGAGGCACGCGCTCCATCACTTTCGCGAGATCGCTAATTGACTTCTGTTCACGCACCGCGACAGCAAGGACCTGGAGCGCGGCGACGATTCCATCGCCGGTCGTCGCGTGTTCACTGAAGACTAAGTGGCCACTTTGTTCGCCGCCGAAGTTGTATCCGCGGCTGCGCATTTCTTCGACCACGTAGCGGTCACCCACCTGGGTCCGCTTGAGTTTACCGCCGGCCTTCTTTAAGGCGTGCTCAAGCCCCATGTTGCTCATGACTGTCGCGACGAGCGTGTTCTTTTTTAGGCGCTTTTCGAGCAGCATGCGCGTGGCACAGAGCGCCATCACCGCGTCGCCATCGACGATTTGGCCGCGTTCATCGACGACAATCAGTCGGTCAGCGTCGCCATCGAGGGCGATGCCGATGTCTGCGTGGCGCTTCTTGACTTCGCGCGCGACGTGTTCGGGATAGAGTGCGCCGCAGTCTTTATTGATGTTGCGGCCGTTCGGGCTACACCCAATCGACCACACTTGTGCGCCGAGTTCGTGGAAGACGGAGGGGGCCGTCCGATACGCCGCGCCATGAGCCGCGTCGACCACCACCTTGACACCCTTCAGTGCCAGATCGCTTGGGAAGGTGTTCTTGGCGTAGACGATGTAACGGCCAGAAGCTTCTTCAATTCGCTCGGCGCGGCCAATACCGGCGCCGGTAGGGGCCATGCTATCCAGCCGCGGATCGTCGAGCAGCTGCTCGATTTCGGCCTCGGCGGCATCGGCCAACTTGTAGCCGTCGGGGCCGAACAGCTTAATGCCGTTGTCTTCGTAAGGGTTGTGGCTTGCGCTGATGACCACACCGGCGTCAGCGCGCATGCTGTGGGTCAGGTTCGCCACGGCTGGGGTGGGGATGGGACCACTCAGTAGGGCCGTCCCTCCCATCGCACAGATCCCGCTCATCAGCGCCGCCTCGAGCATGTAGCCGCTCAGGCGTGTGTCCTTGCCGATCACGACGAGGGGGCGGGAAGAGCGAGCGAGGTCTTTGCCCGCGTGTCGTTTTGCGACGAGCGTGATCGCCCGGCCGAGCCGCAGCGCGAGCTCCGGCGTCATGGGGTAGGCGTTCGCTAACCCCCGGATCCCGTCAGTGCCGAACAAGCGGCGCATTGGGGGGGGAGGGGTGGTGGCGAGGAGCTGCGGTGTTCGGGGCACGGCGGTCGTTTCGTAGGGGGTTAATCTCGAAAATTTTTGAACTGTAGCTCGATGCCGAAGTCCTGCGCCTTGAGGTCGGCGATGACCGCTTGAAGGTCGTCGCGCTGCTTGGCTGAAATGCGGACCGTGTCGTCTTGGATGGCGGCCTGAGCCTTCAGCTTGCTCTCTTTCACCCGCTTGGTGATTTCGCGCGCTTTGTCGGGGTTGATTCCCTCGGCCACCGACACAGTCATCTTGCTGTTGGCGCGGGGGCCCGGCACGGGCTTGTCTGCCTCGAAATGTTTCAGGCTGACCTTACGCTTGACTAGCTTCTCTTGAAGGACGTCATAGGCGGCCTTCACGCGATCGTCGGTCGAGGCAGTGATCAAGAAGCCGGCTTCGGTCTTTTCGATCTTCGCGCTGGTGCCCTTGAAGTCAAAGCGCTGTCCAAGCTCACGTTCGGCCTGGTTGTGGGCGTTGCTGACCTCGGACCAATCGAGCTTGGAGACAATATCGAAGGTGGGCATCGGCTCGCGTCACATTCCAACCGGCGGATCTGTCGGTAAACCGAGCAGAATAGCGCGCGCCGGCCCGACCAAGAAGATCGAGCCCGTAACTACGACGAGTCCGCGCGGCCCAACGTGGGCGCGGGCTCTCTTGAGCGCGTCGGCGATCGAGTGAGCCACCTCGCCCGGATAGATCGCAGCTAGATCTTCCGGATCGGCGGCTCGCGAGACCTCGGGCTTGACGTAGATCCGGTGACTCGCGCAGCCGTCGAGTCGCGCCAGCATAGCTTTCCAGTTCTTGTCGTTCGACGCGCCGAAGACCAGCACGACGCCCCGGCGATTGCCAACGGTCTCCGCTGATGTAGCGTCGATGACATGTCCAAGCAGTAAGCTGCCATCGGGGTTGTGACAACAGTCGAGCAAAGTGAGCTCCTTACCGTTGCGATGCAGCAGCTCATTGCGGCCGGGCCAAACTGTGTCCTCAAGCCCCGCGGCCAGCGGCTCATCGGCGACGCCGAGCTCACGCGCGATCGTCGTCGCCACCGCGAGGTTGGTCCCGAACAACGCCATTCTTGGGTACGCGAGCTGCGCTCCCGGGTAAGGCTCAGCGCTGCCCGTGGGGATGATTTCAGCGCCGACCTCTTTCACGCGGGCCTCGATCACCTCGCGGGCGTCGGGATGCAGCTTGCCCAGCACCACCTTCGTGCCCGGCTTGATAATGCCAGCTTTCTCGGCGGCGATTTTGCGCAGAGTTCCGCCCAGCTCGGCCATATGATCGAACGCGATACGGGTGATCGCCGCGATTCTAGGTGGCGGGATCACGTTGGTCGCGTCGAGGCGCCCGCCTAAGCCGACCTCAAGGACGGCTATCTTCACCCCGGCTTCTTTGAAGGCCAGGAACGCGACCAGCGTCGTCACCTCGAAGAACGTCAGGTCCGGCGCTGTGTCCATCACCCGATTGATCAACAGGACGAGCTGCTCGTCTTTTAGGGGAGCACCATCGATCTGGATGCGCTCCGCGAACCGATTAAGGTGCGGGGAGGTGAACATGCCGATTGGGCCAAGCTTGCCCTGGCGCAGCATCGACGCGGTGAAGGCGCAGACGCTGCCCTTACCGTTAGTCCCCGCGACATGAACAACCTCAAACGCGCGCTGAGGGTCCCCCATCGCCGTACAGGCCGCCTGCATCCGCTCTAGGCCCAGCTTGGGACCGAGCGGCACTAAGCCGTACAATCTTTCGAGTGTTTCCTTGAGAGTACTCACCTCAGAATCCGGCTCCCTTGGGCAGACGACACGTCACAGCCCGTCAGGCTCGTATACTCGGCAAACGTGGGCAACTTCCACTAGTTCCAGCCGGGACGCGGTTTCTGCTGCGGGTGATGATTGGGGCGAGTTCAGTGAGACGGTCGTTTAGTCGCGAACTAGGTCTCGCGGCCGGGGGGCGGGTTCGCCCAATGGGGTGCAGCGCCGGACCGTCCCGAACGCTGCCAGGGACCTAGCGCTGATAGGCAGCTTCAAGCTCCCGTTTTGGGGGGCTAGGACCGAAGCCTCTTGCGGGCGAAACTGGCGCGACCCGTCGCGGCGCGCATGTAGCAGCTCAAGCTCGGGCGGGGTGCGGTCCGGTTTGCCGGTCTAGAGCCTAGCGCCCAATTACGAACAGTACATGCAGCATGGGTCGGCCGATTTCGCTCGGGGCAAGGCTGACGGCGAGGCCAACCTGGACGCCCGGGCGGAGGAGCGCATCGGGCACCTGGAGGCTCGATGAATCCGGTAGGTGCTGGTCCCCGAGCACTACGGCTCCGAAGCGCGTGTTCTTTTCAGCCGCGATCTCTCGACTGACCGCTTCACCTGCCCGACCGAGGCTGCGACCCCCGTCGGTCGGGTCGATGCTGCCGATGTGCTTGGCGGCGACCTTGCTGAGCGAGCTGTGCAGCGTGAGCGCGGGCAGCTTATGCATCGCTCGCTGTTGGTTGATGAGGCGAAGCACTGCGCGCTGCTCCGCCTCCGGAGTGCCGAGAGTGCTTGGCTTGGCGAACACCTGGGTGAACAAATAGTTGCGACCGTCGCTCACGCCACCCTGCACGATGCCGACGCCGATGTGGGTCACGTCGGACGCCATCAGGTTGGCGAAATGTCCGGGGCTCTTTAGGAGCCCCTCTTCGCTGGTGTTGACATCCGGCGCTTCCGAGAGGTTCTCGCGCGCTGAGCCGAACAAATAACCTGCGCGATTCAGGCGATTGTCCAGGGAGCCCGTGGTGGGCGACTCGTGGGCAAAGAACTTGCGCTCGCGCATGTCCTCTGAGTGGTAACGGGCGACCTCCGCGAGGCGCTCATCGTACTTCAACCCGGGTAACCCGCGCTCCGCCCGATCGCGATTGACCCGCTGGAACATCGCGCGCTCCAGCTGCCTGACCTGGGGCGTCGCCGTGACCTTGGGCAGCCCAGAGCCAAAGGGCGCCGGCGCCACGCGCGGCCCGCAGGTAACCAGAAGTGCAAGGGCCGTTGCCAGCAGCCAAGCGGCACGCGTACACGACCTCAAACAGCTCATGAGTGACTGTAGGACACAAGCCGCGCGGGAACAAGCGGCCCTTAGCCCCGATTCGCGCGTCTACTGCGAAGGCGAACGACAGAAGCCGTCCGTGCACGACGTAGTCAGTTGTGCGGCGCAGACAGGACAAGATCCGTCACAAGCGTCCATGCCGTCCGCCAGCTCAGCCCAGCGCGTCGATTGAGCGGCTTTTGCACTCAGCGCAACCTGGCCGCAGAAAGTGGTCTTCATCGGCGCACAGTTTTGAATCACCACGACGCAGTCGGCATCCTTTTCGCAGACTTGATTCGCCGGGTCTTCAACAAACGCGTCCGCGGCTCAACGTGGCGGGGACGCGCAATCCGGAGCCGCCGCGGCTACGGTGGGCTGTCGGTTTCACCGACAGATCGGCGCAGGCAGCTTTCTGCGCTAAACCACCCTGCCTGTAACAAGATACGCTCACGGAACGTCCGGTGCGTTGTGGGCTTTAGAGCTTGAGGGAGGGAGGGCCACGTGGTCCCCTGGTATTGGCTCTCGCCGAGAGCCGATAGATACAGGGTTGTCCGCGTGAATTCACCGAGCCTCTTGATACTCCGCTCTCCACTCCGTGCTCTACTCCGTTCTCCGATGGGCCGCGCCCAGCGATTCGGTAGGGCGAGGTTGTTTGTAGCGCGGCGAACAGTCGCAGTGCTCGCCTGCGGACTGATGCTGGCTTGCGCAGCGGGAGCTCCGCCGAATGAAGCGGCTGGCCCGTGGGTTCCGCCAGCTGACGCCGTTGGCGTGATGCCGTCGGGGGCGCCCGGGCCCGGTCGGCCCGGCACTTCACCAGTTGTAGCTCAACCTGGACAATTCTCCCCCGGCAGTCCTGTCGTGCGGCGTTTGACGAAGGACGAGTATCTGTACACGATCGCCGATCGGTTGGGAGTTGTTCTCACTGAAGGGCAGCGGGCGCAGATACCGGAGGAGCTCAGCGTTGAAGATCTGACTAACCAGGCCACAAGTCAGACCGTGCTGGGGCAACATGCACTCGGCTACGCCTTGCTGGCGAAGCTCGTCGCGGACCAGCTAGATCTCCCGGCGTTTCTGTTGGCCCACGGCGGGTGCAGCGATCCCTCGCCGGAATGTTTTGGGTCGTTCTTTCGCGCGGCGGCGCTGAGTTTGTTCCGTCGTCCTGCCACCGACGACGAGCTGCAAGACTTCTCGCAGATCCGGAGCGCCGGCGTCGCCGCGGGCTGGACGGTTGAGCAGATTGCGCAGGCGACCCTGGAAGCGATGCTTCAGGCACCGCAGTTTTTGTACCGACTTGAGCGTGAGCGCGGCGACGTCCCAAGCGTGAGAGCCGCGACCAGCTTCGAAGTGGCTTCGCGACTTTCCTACCTGGTGTGGTCTTCGGCGCCGGACGATGAGTTACTGGGCGCGGCTCAAGCGGATAGTTTGGTCGATCCGGTGGAGATGCGTGAACAGCTGAATCGCCTATTGGCGAATGTGGAACGTTCTCGCCGTCCTACCGCTCGTTTCGTCACAGACTGGTTGGGCCTGTCGGGCGTGGCTGCTGAGGCGGCGCCGCTGACTGCGACGGCGATCGCGCTCTATCAGGATGAGCTTTGGCTGCAAGACACGCCGCTGTTTGACTTGTTGGCTTCGACCAGAACGTACCTGCCCGCCGAAGTCGGCGCACAGCTGGGTTTGACCGCAGTCGCCACTCTGCCGACGCACTCGACCTTCGATACCGCTGGGCATCCGGGGATGGTGGGCTTGCTCACTCATCCCGCCGTCATTCAGGCGATGGCGCGCTCGGGAGCGCCGAGCATGGTGAAGCGCGGCCTGTTTTTGAAGCGTCAGCTGTTCTGTCAGACCGATATTCCGGATCCGCCTGAAACGTTGCGCACGGAGATCGATGCTTTCTCGGCTAACCTTCCCGCCGACGCCTCTGAGCGAGACGGAGCTGAACTTCGGCTGGGAGCAGCCGGCTGCGCGGTTTGCCATAGCTTATTCGAGCCGTTGGCGTTTGCGTTCGAACCGTTCGACGCTGGAGGGCTGTACCAACAAGTTGGCGATAACGGCAAAGCCGCGCGCAGCGATGGCGTGCTGGCCGCAGGGGTGTCGGGCGCCCAACAAGACACGCCGTTCCAGACGGTGGGTGAGTTCGTGGCGGCATTGCGGCAGAGCCCCGCCGTGCAGCACTGTGTTATCCAAAAACACCTACAGTGGGCGATAGGTCGCCCCCTAGAGCCGCAGGAAGAGCCGGCGCTCGCGGACCTAGCGGCGGCGTTCGCTCGCGGCAATGGCACTTACCATGAACTGATGGACGGGATCGTGACGCACGCCGCGTTCAGGGAGCTGAGGGTAGAATGAAACGCAGGCACTCTGCTCGGCCGTCCAAGATCGGCCGGCGTCTCATGTTGAAGGGCGCCGGTAGTGTGGCCCTGGGGATCCCGTTCTTGGAGGAGATGACGCCCCGCAGCGTCGCGGCGCAGTCCAATCCGCCGCCGCGCCTACTGACGACCTTCTTTCCGCTCGGCCTCGACCCGTCATTCCAAAAAGATCTCACGGGTCCCCTCGAACCCTATGCGCCTTTGGCTCAGCGTATGGCGATGTTCAACAACGTGAGCGCGCCCTACGCCGGAGGCGGCGGAGCTCATTGCGAAGTCTCTCCGGTGGTTTTCGTCGGTGAAGCCAAGCGCGGTGCTCAGAACTCCGGCGGCGCGTCGATCGAGCAGGTCGTGAAGAAGCAGTTGCACCCGAACGGTCCTCCGACGCCGATCGCGCAAATGTCCACCGGCATTTGGTGGGGTCGCAACAACTGCATGACGGGGCAGCTTCGGAGCTGGAACGAAGATGGGAGCATCGCTGAGACGCCGCTGCGACGTCCGTCGGCGGTGTTTGAACGACTCTTTGGGGCTGTAGCGCCCATGGCTGGTGCCACGCCCGACGTGCTGAGTCTCGAAGAAAAGAACGCCAGGCGGAGCGTATTGGACACCGTGCTGTTGCAATACAACAAGCTGCGCGGACCGGCGTCGTACCTCGGTGAACGCTCCAAACAGAAAATCGACGTACACTTTCAGCGGCTACGTGAGGTTGAACAACAGCTGGCATCCATTGAGGCTGGCTTGCAGCAGACCATCGGCTGTCAACTGCCGGGCAAGCCAGTCGACCCGATGCCGCATCGGCCCTGGGACGATTCTTATAACGACCCCATTGGTACGGTGCAGCTCGACATCCATCAGCGAGCATTTCGTATGCACGCTGATCTTTGGGCGATGGCTTTGAGATGCGACCTCTTCCGCTTCGGGTCGTTAATGTTTGGCTCTACCGGGGACAACCCGAGCTTTGCGGGCGAATACGCGGCGATAGGGCAGCAGAATACATTCTTGAACACCAACCTCACCGTGCACACCGACTCCATTCATGGGGGCGATCGTGAGGTTGCGCGGCTCTACCAACACTGGGTTCAGTCGAACATTGTTTACTTCTTGAACCAGCTCGACGACCCACAGTTTCTTGAGGCCAATGGCAACACTGTGCTGGACAATTCGCTCGTGGTGATCGGCACCGAGTACGGCTGGAACCACTCGCTGGAGGATATCTTTCACGCCTTCGCCGGAGCGAAGGGTAGCTTCAGCCCCGGCTGGTACAGCGCGCCGCAGCTGACAGCGGACGTCATGAACGCGGCGTTGACGGTGTTTGGGGTCCCAGCGACGATTGGCGAAAAGACCAACGTTCAAGGCCGAGCCGAAGTCGCCGGCCTTTTCTGAGGCGTCAGCGCGCGACGGCGAGGGTTCTCCGGAGACGCCGGCGGAACGAATAAGTCAGCGCCAGTAAGGCGGCGGCCCAGCCTAGTGGCGCAGTTGGGTTCGTTTGCGAAGTGATGCGGCAACCGCTTGCGCTGTCGGCGTTGCTCGGCGGAGGGGATGTCGTGCTCGGCGGCGCGCTGCCGACGGGATCGGCGGTCATGGCCGCCTGCGGTGGTTCGACACTGGGAG
>JBDKJZ010000117.1:0-11753 GCA_039796375.1 Pseudomonadota bacterium | reverse complement strand
CGCTCCTCAGGTATCAGCGACCCAACCGTTGGCTCTCCTCGCGGCGGCCCTCGGCCTGGTACTCTTCGCCGGGTGCGGCGGCGGCTCTCAACCAGCGCAGCAACCGTACCCGCAGCAATACCCACCGTACCCCGCCCAATACCCGAGCGCCCAACCTGGCCCCGCGGAGCAGCCACAGCCGGGCATCTCCCAGCCGGGACCCCAGCCTCCACCCGCGACGGGACCCATACTCGGAGACCCGATCTCGTCCGTGAATCTGGTGTTCCTGAGGCATCGAGCTCAAGCGGTGATGAACGAGCTCGTGCTAGCTCTACCCGCTGGCAAGCAGCAACGCGTCAGCGGCATCCCGTTGGTCATCGATAACACGGTCGGCGAGGTCAACGCGTTCGCAGCGTGCACCTCCAGCGGGCAGAGCGCGATGGCGATCACCGATGGCTTGCTCCAGATCCAGGCGGTGTTAGCCTCCGCGCAAGCCCACGACGAGCTCTATCGTACCCAGAAGGTCGACGAATACGTTGGAGTCGCGGCCCGCGGTCTCCAACCTGGGCAGCCCGTACCCCTGCCGCCCGCGGGGTTCTTTCCGGGGTCTACCGACGCGAACATCGTTGCACGGCAACATCAAGTCTTCGATGAGCAACTCGCGTTTGTACTCGGCCATGAGCTAGGTCACCACCACCTAGGGCACCTCCCCTGCACGGCCCGCCCGGATCTGCTCGGCGCAGGAGAGGTCGCGCGGATCTTGAGTAACCAGGTGCCACTGTTCAACCAGCCGAATGAAATCGGAGCGGATCTGGCGGGGGTGAACAATGTGCTGGATGCCGGGCGTATCCGAGCCGCGCGCGGTGAGTATTATTGGACCGAGGGCGGAGGGTTGCTCACGATGCGATTCTTCGCGGGCTTCGGGAGCCTGACGCCCGGGACTCTACTGACCGCCTTCGAGCGATCGCATCCGCTCCCCCAGATCCGGACCCCGATTATTCAGCAGGCCGCCTACACTTGGCGCTCAACCGGCGGAGCCCCGCTCCCGATACTGGGGTTCTGACGCTGGGGCCCTGTGCCGCGGCGCCCGACAACTGACGCCAGATGAGCAGCGCCGCCGATAAGACAGAAGAGCCGACGCCCCGTCGGCTGCGACGGGCACGGGACCAGGGGGACACCCCGGTTGCGGGCGCGATAGTTCAGACAGCAGCGCTGATCGCTGCGATCGTCTTGCTGCCGGCAAGCGCTGAGAGCGCCGCGTCGAGCTTCCAGGGGCTCTTGGCTCGCGCTTTGGCACCGGGAGTGCCTGCCACGGTGTCTGCCTTTGAGCTGTTGTTCGTTGTGTTAGCCTGCAGCGCCCCGGTGTTGCTGGCCGCTTCAACGGCAGCGCTCGCGGCCGGCATGGTCCAGACCGAAGGACAGCTGAACTTCAGCAAGTTCACCCCAAACTTCGCGAACATCAACCCCATCTCCGGCCTCCCCAAGCTGTTCAAACTCGAGCGGATCTTCCAGATCGTGCGGGCAGGTGTGCTCGCTGCGGCGGTGACCGTCTTGTCGGTGCGCTTGGTTCTTGGCGACCTGGACAGCCTGGTCGCCGCGACTGGTCGCCTAGAAACGGTGGCCGCCCTGGCGGGCCACCTCCTTTGGCAACTCCTCTGGCTCACGGTCGGCGTCTCCGTCGTCCTAGCGGCGATTGACCTGCTGCTGACGCGCCGTGCGTGGCTGGTTCGCAATCGCATGAGCAAAGACGAAGTGAAACGCGAGTACAAGGAGTCCGAGGGCGACCCACAAATTAAGCAAGAACGCAGGCGCGCCCACCAGGAGATGCTGAACAACACGAGCCTCTTGGCTCTGAAAGATGCGAGCGTACTGATCGTGAACCCCACCCACTTAGCCACAGCGCTGCGCTATGACGAGCGCGGCGACGGCGCCCCACAAATCATTGCAAAGGGCCAAGGCGCGCTGGCGCTCCAGCTCATGGACGCCGCGCGGGCGTATGGAATCCCGATCGTGCGCGACGTGCCCGTTGCGCGCGCCTTGCACGAGCTGGAGCTTGGGGATGAAGTCCCTGAGGCCCTGTACGAGGCGGTCGCAGAGATCCTGCGGGAAGTTTGGGACCAGAGCGATACGGCGAAGTCCGCGAGCTAACTCGCGAAACGGCGAGCGCCGGTCGAGCGACGCCTCAGCGTGCGACGAGCCCGAGCCAGTGCTCGGCAACCGAAGGTTCACCCGCCGCCTGGGCTAGCTGCCCCACGAGCTGCGCGGCGGCTCGCTCGCCCTGAGCGTCCCCGCGGCGCCGCGCGCTGCTCAGTCCGCGCAGCGCCTGGAGCAAGGCCTGTTCACTCCGTCCCACTTGGGAGAGGCCCACCGCATACGCGAGCACCGCTTGGCACTCCTCGTCCAGGCCGTTGATCCTCGCGGCTTGAGCGGCGCTCTCGAGCAAGCTCAGCCCCGTGCGTATATCGCCCCGAGCTAGCGTCGCCATGGCCTCCAAGCGCGAGGCCAAGACCTCATGGCCGCCAGATTCTCGCAACTCGTTCACTAGGCGCGTCATGAGGACCGGGTCGCGGCTTCGAAGCGCCTCAACCACGCTGGGCCGCTCTTGCGCGGCGAGGGCTTCTCTCAAGAGCGGGATCGAGGGAGCCTTCAGCGACGGTACGCGTCCTCCGCTCGGAGCGACACTCACAGACGCCGGCGCAGTCGGGCTGTCGAGCACCGAAGCCCGCGTCTGGGCACTCTCTAGACTGAAGCCATCGGCGGGACAGGACCCTGGTAGCAGCAGCACCGCGGCGATCCGCTGATCCCCAACCCGCACAGCGATGGTACCAAGCGTGACCAAGAGGTTCAGCTGCACCTCAGCAATTTCTGGATCGAGCAGGACCTCGCCGGCCGCGGCTTTGCCGGCCAGGGCTTCTGCCACGACTAAGCTCGGTCCCCAGTGCCGTGCTGCCTCATCGCTAAACAGCTCACGGAACGCGATGCCCGCCGCATGCGTATTGGCTTCACTCAGCAGCTCAACAACGGTCTTGAGCACGAGACGAAAGCTCTCAGCGTCAAAATCGAACGCGTAGCGATCCGCACTCCACGAGATCGATCGCCCGCCGATGCGCGAACAGCGCCGCGAAACCCGCTCCGCTGCGGCTAAGTATCGTAGGGGCTCAGTCTCGACGCTGTGCCAACGAAAAGCCACCACTAGGCGACGCGGGCTCATACCCGGATCCGAAGCTTCTGCTTCAACGCGTCCAGCTCATCGTCCAGCCCTTCCGGCGGCGCGCCTCCTCCGACGGCGCGTCCTTCGAGCTCACGAAACTTCAACTCCACCTCGCTCCGAGTCATGCCAGTGACGCTGCCATCCCGCTCAAGCGCCTGGTTCACTTCGCGCTGCGCTTCGAACACGTCGTCGACGCCATCAATGCCGTCCTCGATATTCTTGAACGCCTCGAAGGCCGACGCGCCCCCACTGGCGCCGAGCGCCTGCACACCACCGCCGTGTTTGGCTATTTGAGCCTGGGTCGCGATGGTGTTCTTTCGATTGCTGAAGTCTTGAAATTTCTGCTGCATCGTTTGCAGCGCGCTCTTCATTTCAAGAGCGTTCCCGCGCTGCTCAGTCCGGAGTGTTTCCGTCCGAACTTTGTCGACCTGGACCCGCCTGCGCTGCGCCAAAGCTTCGCGCGCCAGCGCATCATCACCTGAGTTCACCGCCAGCTCAGCGCGCTTCTCCCAAGTTTCCTCCGCTTGCTCCAGCTCGGAGACTTTGCTCTTCAGCTGTCGCTCGGCGGCGACCGCTCTGACCAACTCGGACTTAGCCAGCTTGAGCTGTTGCTGCATCTCGCGCAGCGTCTGTTCAAGCGACTTCCTCGGATCTTCAGCGGCGTCGAGCAGCGCGTTGAAGTTCGACGATATCAAGCGAGAGGCGCGATCCAGTATCCCCATGGGCCCCAGCCTACGCTCGCGACCCGTTCTCGGCCCAGAAAAAACTCGAATCACCGGCTGTGCCCCGGCGCGCAGGGGTTTCTGGGCGCCGGTAGCGGGGTAACCGACCTTCAGCGATTGGGGATATGAATGGCGTGCCCAAGCGAGTGGGCGGCGGCTTCCATTAGCGCCTCACCCAGCGTTGGGTGGGGGTGCATCGAGAGTGAGAGGTCCTCGGCCGTCGCGGCCATTTCCACCGCCAGCACAGCTTCGCTGATCAAGTCCGAAGCGGAGGGACCACACACGGTGATGCCGAGCACGACACTGTTGCTCTTGTCGCGCACGACCTTAACGAAGCCGTCGGTCTCGCGAATGCTCATCGCTCGTCCCAAGACCGAGAAAGGGAATTTCCCGACCTGGACATCGTGGCCGGCCTCTTTCGCGGCCTGCTCCGTCAAACCTGCTTGGGCGATTTCGGGATCGGTAAAGATGATGCCGGGGATGGTCGCCCAGTCCTTGCCAGCGGCGTGGCCGGCGATCACCTCGGCGCAGACCTCGCCCTCCTTCGACGCTTTGTGAGCCAGCATCGGCGGGCCGCTGACATCGCCAATAGCGAAGATACTGGGAACGTTGGTTCTGCACTGGCTGTCGGTCTTCACGAAGCCCCGCGGATCGATCTCCACGCCGATCTCTTCAAGGCCAAGGCCCTTCGAGCGGGGCCGCATTCCGACCGCGACGAGGACCACGTCGCACTCAATCGTTTCGGAGCCTGCCGCTGTCGTGACCTTGACGGAGACCGTGCCGTCGGGGTTCTTAGTCAGGCTGTCGGCTTTGGTGTTGGTGAGCACGCGGCCGGCGCGCTTCTTGATATGCCGTTCGACGATCTTGACGGCGTCAGCGTCCGCCCCCGGGAGCAGGCTTGGTGTGAGCTCCACCACGGTCAGCTCGGCCCCAAACGTCTGGTAAACCATGCCGAGCTCGAGCCCGATGACGCCGCCGCCGACCACTAGCAGTCGTTTCGGGATGTGGTCGAGGCTGACCGCTTCGCGCGCGCCGATCACTCGCTCACCGTCAAACTCGAAGCCGGGAACCTGGATCGTCGAAGAACCGGTCGCGAGCACGATCGCCCGGGTCGCGCGCACCTTCTCAGTGCTACCGTCGGCGCGCTTGACCTCAACCGTGTTGGCGTCCACCACTCGGCCGAATCCTTCGATCAGGGTGGCCCCGCTGCCCTTGAGCAGACCCCGAACCCCGCCGGTCAGCTTCTTGATGATGCCGTTCTTCCAGCCCTGCATCTTCGGCACATCGACGCTCGGCTGACCGAAGCTCAAACCGGTCTCGCCGGCCGTAGCGGCTTTGTCGAACAGGTGCGCGTTGCTGATCAGCGCCTTAGAAGGGATGCAGCCCCAATTCAGGCAAACGCCGCCGTATTCTTCAGCCTCAATACAGGCGGTCTTTAAGCCGAGTTGCTGCAGGCGAATCGCGCAAACATACCCGCCAGGACCACCCCCAAGAACGATCACATCGTAGTCAGCCATTGCCTGGCCGTGTAATGCCAAAGTCGCTTCACCACAAGTAGCTTGGCCGCCGCCGGTGGGATCGATCGGCGCCCGTGAGTTGGCGTCGCGGTTCCTGCGAGACTCACGGCTGCTATTACGGTAACGGTGGAGGCTGTGAGCCAAGCGTCGACCAGCAGCGACATCGGTTTTCGTTCTTGACAGGGCCTGCGACAACGACGCCGAGCAGCGCCCCAGCTGCAGCGAGGCCCTTGCCGCTAGCGGGCTCGTCTGGGTGTCGCTAGCGGCACCATTGACCGAGGCGGTTGATTGGGTGGGGTAGCTGGCGCAAGCGTTCACCAGCTACCCCACCCAGGGGGCTATTAGAACGTGCCGATGACCGACGCGCCGGACGCTTCGGACTGTACGAACGGCACGAGCGTGAAAGCCACACCGGACTGCTCATCGCGTTCGGACTTTTCGTAGCCGCGGATCCACACCTTCTTGGTGAAGGTGAGTCCCGCGTAAATCATCGCGGCGCTCGCCACTTGACCTACTGCGTCCAAGGCACTCATCACGCGAGTCCCCTGGTTCTCCTCGCCCACGAGGCGCAAGAACGGTCCGGCGATCGGGACAGCCAACACGCGATCTCTTGAGTGCGTCGAACCTAGCGCGACCGTTAGCGAGAGCCCGTAGAGAGCGCCGCCAACCGCGGTTCCGGTAATCCACAGTCCGCGCCGCGTACGCTCCACGAGGTTATAGCTCGGAGGGGGCTTCAAGCCCTCCTCGTAGTCGAGGACTAGGGGCAGGTCGCGGGCCTCGCTCGGCGATTCACGAGTGCTCTTGGACTCCTTAGGCTGAACCACGACCGACGGTGCTGGAGCCTCGGGCGGTGTGGGCTCCGGCTCGGTTACCAAAGGGGCCTGCGGCGCAGCGGACGTCACAGCCTCCGCGGTGGGCGCCTGCGCAAACGCCGTGCTGAGCGACGTTCCAAAAAGCATGAGGCTCGCGGCCCCGATCCCTAGTTTCCGACGCATCATCTTCCTCCTCAAACACGCAGCGTGGGATTGAGTCCGCGGCTGCCTTCTGCGCGCGCTTGCATCGTCTAGCGTTGCTACCGAGCGAACAATATCGGGTCCCCATGAGACCATACAATCCCGGGCGCCGCAAGGGCCCGCCCCGTCCCACACGCTCACTCGCGCCGCAGGCGCCCGAGCGCTTCGGTGAGCGCGTCCGGATCGGCTCGTCCACTACGAGCGAGCTCCTCAAGCGGCTCGCGCGCTGCAGCTAATCGGGCTTGTCCAGCCGCCGCCACGGCGAGAGTGCGGGCGTCGCGGGACCAACTGCGCAGGCCTTGAAGGATCTCTCTGGAAGCCGCTACGTCGCCAAGGCGAGCCAACGCGACGCGCGCTTGCCAGGCGAAGCGTCCAGGGACGAGTCCGAAACGACCGCGCAGATGCCTTCGCAGCCCAGGAACCGCCGCCTTCAGTTGCAGCTCGCCGGTCATCTCGATCAGCGCTTGTTCATCCTCTGCGGTGGGCAGCCCCACGCCTGCGTTGAGCGCAGTGACCAACTCGTCTAGAGCTTGCTCAACACCGGCGGGAGCCAAGAGCAGCGCCGCTGCCACGCGCACGGCCGCAACTTCGTCCTGTAGACAGCGCGCGACGGCAAGACCCGTTGCTCCGTCCAGCGCCTGGCCTTGATCCTGATACTCCTCCAGGAGCCGCAGACTCAGGTACCGGACTTTTTCATCCTCATCGCCGAGCGCCGCGCGCAGCAGGGCCTCGACGCCAGTCACATGAAGACGCTGCACGGCGATCAGTGCTTGAAAACGGATCCCGGGTTCGTCTGCGGAGAGCGCTGCGCTCACAGCGGCGACAGCGGCCCGATGTCCCTTGGGGCTGAGCTCTCCGAGCGCCATCAACGCCATCTGCCGTACCCGCGGGTGAACGTCGGAAGCCGCTTCGACGAGCGCGTCCACGGAGGTCCCGACGCCGCCATCCGCCAAGGCGATGGCAGCGGCCGCTCGGGCGTCAGGATCCCCGTCTGTGCGGAGCGCCGCCAAGAGTCCGTTCACAGCTCGGCGGCGGTCCTCCGTGTCCACGAGCCGCGCCAAATCGGCGATCGCGGAGCGCCGAACGGCTGTCTTCCGGTTCTGCAGATCACGGAGGGCCGCGTCGATGGTACGAGGCAATGGCTGAGGCTGGAACATCGGGCCGCTCATCTGAGCATGGCGGGATGAGCCTTGCATCTCCTATCGCCCGGTCCGCCAGCCACTCGCCGCACGCTCACGCGGCAGTAGCCCACCGTCGGCACACGCGCGTGCTAAGCACGGGGCCCGCAGCGTGCGATCGGTGGTCTGCAATGCCTCAGGTTGAAATCAGGACTCCTCCCCCACCCCCGCCACCTGGCGATCCCGTGCTTGCGAGCTACATTCGCGCGACCCTGCTCAAGCTGGTCGTCAGCTTGGCCTTGCTGTTCGGGACCCTGGTGGTCATCGGCCTGCTCTTCGAGGCCGAGCTGCTCGCAGTCGCGGAAGCCACCTACCAGGCGCTGGGTGCGCCAGGCTTGCTCGGCCTCGTGTTCGTCGGCAACGCTGTTTTCTCTCCGCTTCCCAGCGACGTGGTGCTCGTCGTGATCGCGAACAGCACGCTCCGCTCTGAGTGGCTCTGGTTGGTGCCTGGGGTTGGCCTCGTCTCGGCTGTGGGCGGTAACGTAGCCTGGCTCCTGGGTCGCCAGTTGGCGCAGTTTCCTTGGGCAGCGCCCTGGCTCAGACAAATCCGCGCGCGCCACGAGGGCTTGCTCCACCGATACGATAGCTGGGCGCTGATCCTCGCGGCGGTCACCCCGTCGCCATTCAGCTTGATTTGCATCAGCGCGGGGGCGCTTGGCATGCCGTGGGCGCGCCTGGCTCCGATAATGCTGCTACGAGTGCCGCGCTTTTTGTTGTCCTACCTAGTGATCGTCGGCTCCGTCGCGCTCTAGCGCTCCGACGAGGAGCAACACGCCCCTCAGACCACTCGCTCTTAAGGCGATACAGGGCTCGCCGCGTCCGGCGCCGGAGCGGAGGCGTCGTGTCCTCCAGTCGTCGCGGCATCGCCTAGCTCACCTGACGGCGGCGCCCCGCCGTCAAGCGGCGTGGTCAGCACCGTCACCTTTGCGGGATCGATCGCACTCGACACGGGCCGGGACTCGCAGACCGCACTGCTGCGACCCTCAACGACTTCGCCTTCGTAGCTGTAAGGCAGCGCGCAAATCTTCCCGCTCCGGCCGTCATCCTCCAGCAGGGTCGCCCCCCAGGGATTCGCTTCAGTGACGTCGAGGCACTCGTAACCGCCGCGACAGTCGGCGTCCGTAGAACAGGAGCGCATACAGAACGAGCGCTCCAGGCGTCTCCGCTCGAAGGGGTCCGAACATTCGGGGCTATCCGCTAGCGTTGTCCGGTAACCCACACAAACCGATTCCTCAGGGCACTTGTCGGGTTGGCAGTTAAACACAGTGCAATAACCACCGAGGAAACCCTCCGCCTCCGTGAGGCACAGGCGCGAGCCAGTGCATTCCGTGGATGAAGCGCACTCGTCACCAATCTCGCGCTCGCAGCCAGCTAGGCCAATCAGCAGCATCAACAGCCCAAAGGGCGCTAAGGTTCTCTTCAGCACGGAAGCAGGGGGCGGAAGGTAGTGGTTACGCGCGGAGCCCGCAAACTCCGATTCAACACCCCGTAACAGTCCCCCGGGCCGCCGGTCAGCCGAGGTGAAGACACCCTGTTATTACCTCCGCCAATTGACACCCTCGCGCTGGCCCCCTACCGCCGACGGAGGATGCGCGCGTCTCCCCACTGGCAAATAGTGAGCTACGCGATGCTGTTCGCGGGCGCTGGGCTCGGCTGCGGCGGCGCGGCCCCGCAACTCTACCCCGCTCAACCCTTGCCCCGAGGTGTGACAGAATTCGCCGCTGGAATGAGCGCGGAGTTGCCGCTCGGTACGATGCGCCAGAAGATCCGGCGCGACCACTCCGCGGTCACGACCGCGGCTACCCCTGACCGGACCCTGGACGCGCAGGCCCCGGCGCTGGAAAGCGCCGTCCTGGACGCCGCGCTGGGGCCCGGGATCGCCCCATGGATCGCCGCGCGGCTTGGCCTCGGTTGGCACTCGGAGACCCAGCTGAGCTACACGGGCCGGCGACTGAGGCTCGGCGCGCGCCGAGCCATCGAGCTGCAGGACCACCTCTGGGCGAGCGCCGGGTTGGGCGGCTCATCGCTCCACGCGGAGCCCGCCCAGGGCGAGACCCACCTGAGAGCGGAGGCGATGTCTGGGTGGGGGGTGGATTTGCCGGTGGTGGTGGGTTGGCAAAGTCGGGGTCAGGTAGTCGCCGTGTGGGGTGGCCTGGTCGCGGGGTTCGATCGGCTGGGAGGACACCTTGCGCCGGGCGCTGAGGAGCTGACCCTTGAGCGCGCCTACGGCGGCGGATTATTCGGTTTTTCGGTGGGCGTGGAGCCTGTACGAGCGCGAGCCGAGCTCGCGGCGAACTACAGTGACGGCCGGGCGCGCACGCAACTTCAGCAGGGCCGTGAGACCGACGCAAAGATCCGCCTTACAGGATTTTCTATAGCCCCAGCGGTCGCCCTGGCCGTCGAGTTTTAGACGGCCCTTGCCGGCGGCTTACCCCCGGCGTAGGATTGCTAGGTGCGTCGTCCGCCTACCCCCGCTGCCCGGTACGTCACCAGGGCTTGCATCCTCCCGCTAGGGATCGTGTTCGCCGCATGCTCGGGGGGTGTTAGTGGAAGTCCAGACCACAGCGACGGAATGACCTTCGGCGCGCCGCCTGAATCGGCGTTTGGCGCTGGAACGCCCGTTGGCGCTGAGCCAAGCGCAGCTCTCACAGGCCCCACTGGGGCCGGCATGGGCCAAGGTAGCGCTGAGGAAGCTGTGGCCCAGGTCACGGTTGAGCGGACGCGAACCTCGAACGGTCAAAGCTCCCAGGCGATGGCCCACTTCGCTGCTACGAAGCTGGTTGAAGGGCTCAGTAGAAACCCTGAACAAACTGCAATGGAACTGGCCGGGTTGGACCGACCGTTGCCCCATGTTGGCCGCTGTAGCAACCCGCTGGAGTATCCAGAGCTGCCCCTCGCCGCGCTGCCCGAGCTGCGTCTGCTGGACGCCGGTGAGGTCACCATCTCTAACGGGCCTGGAGCCGCGGGCACCGGGGCCGGAACGATCGTCTTGGCGCCCCGCGCGTTTCCCAGCATTTCGAGCTTGGCCTCGGGTGTTGTCTACACTTCCCGCGATCGCGACGCCGACGCGCTGCCGAGCGGCGCTTTCTACCGGGTCCGGATTGCCGGTAGCGAGCGCGTTTCCGGTCTTGAGCTTTCGGGCCGCGCCCCGCGTGAGCTCTCGCAGGTGACGGTCGGTGGGATGCCGCTCGACCAAGTGACGCGGGTGGCGACGTCTCAACCAATGGACCTCACCTGGGACGTAGGTAGCCCCGCAGATCGGGTCTACGTCGATGTCCTGAGCGTCGACGATCCGGACGTGGCGCTTCGCTGCAATTTCAACGATGCCGAGGGCTCTGGCAGTATCTCGTCAGAGCTGCTCGCGATCTTCGCGGAGGAGCCCGTCGTGCTCGCGCTTCACCGCCGGCGGACGGTGTCGTCCGCGCCCGCAGTCCTCCACGGCGAGGCGCTCCGCCCAGCATCTCGACTGCGCTTTGACTTCGAGTTGAGTCACGTCGTTGAGTTTGTCCGGTAAAGTTGTTCTTATCGGGCCGCTCACATGAGCGAGGTACACAGAATCTACTTAGTCCCGGGCATGTTCGGGTTCGCCGAGCTGGCGGGTTACCAATACTTCGGGCACCTCAAGGACGAGCTGTCACGTCGCTATCGCGCTCGGGGCTTGAGTGCTGAAATCGACGTCATCGCGACCGCGCCCACTGCGAGCATCCGGCACCGCGCTCGCGTCATCGCGCGCACTCTCGCCCGGGTCTGCGCAGACACCGACGAACCGATTCACCTGCTCGGCCACTCCACAGGGGGCATCGATATCCGGCTGGTGTTATCCCCCAACTGCCAGTTGGGCCTATCTGAAGCCTCCTTCGCGTGGCGCAGGCACGTCCGCTCCGCGGTGATGATCAACACTCCGCACCATGGCACACCGCTCGGGACCTACTTCGCCACCGTGTCCGGGTCGCGCGCGCTCTACGCACTGAGCGTTCTGACGGTGTTGTCGCTCTCCATCGGAGAGCCCACGTTGGCCGTTTTTTCGCGATTGCTCAGCGGCATCGGCAGTCTGGACCAGCTGCTTGGCAACGACATGCGCCTCTTGCGGCGGGTAACGGACGCTCTGCTGCGCTATGTCGATCGCGACAGTC